>CAZEMA010000084.1:2536-7906 GCA_964513155.1 uncultured Anaerolineaceae bacterium | reverse complement strand
TTCAAGGGCGTGGGCCCTAAGACGGCAGCCATCGTCCAACTCTTCTCCTTAGGCCAGCCCGCCTTCCCCGTCGACACGCACATCTACCGGGTGAGCGGCAGGCTTGGGTTGCGCCCGGCGGCGATGGGCCCCGAAGCGGCCCACAAACACCTGGCCGGCCTGTTCCCTCCCGCGACTTATGCCGCCGCCCACCTTAACCTTATCCGCCACGGACGTGAGGTCTGCCACGCCCGCCATCCAGCCTGTGACCGATGCGTTCTGCTGGATCTCTGCGAGTACCCGCGCCGGACGCAGACGCCCCTGCAGGCCGCCGCTGCCGATGACTGATTCGCGCTCCATCGAAGACGAACTCACCTTGCTGCGGCAAGCCGCAGAGGCGATGCTTGCCGAGGCCAAAGGCTCCGAGGCCCGCCGCGCTCGAGGGCTGTACGCCCGGGTGGAGGCCGTGGCCGTCCTGGTGGACTCGCTGACCGCCGAGAACGAACGGCTGCGGCAGGGCGGCGCCAAACATGAGTTCTCCAATGCGGAGTTCATCTCGATTGTCGCCCACGATCTGAAAGGCCCGATGTCCTCGATCCGCGGCTACGCTGATCTGATTCGCCAGGGCGCGGCCGGAACGACGACCGAACAGCAGGATGAGTTCCTGGCCACCATCCGCGCCAACGTCGACAGGATGGCCGCCCTGGTATCCGACCTCTCCGACATCTCGCGAATCGAGGCTGGTCGCCTGAACCTCGAAGTGACCGACCTCTCCGTGGCCCGGTTCGTCCGCGAGGCTTGCGACAGCCTCAAGCCCCAGATCGACGCCCGACAGCAGGCGCTCGCCCTGGACATCCCCGAGGACTTGCCTCGCGTGTTGGCAGACCCGTCACGTCTGACGCAAGTCTTGACCCAGATCCTGCGCAATGCCACGATGTACACCCCGGAGGGGGGTCGGATTACGATCACCGCCCGGGCCGAGCCGAACCGGGTCCGGGTGAGCGTTACCGACAATGGCATCGGCATGGCTCCAAAAGACCAGGAGAAGCTATTCACCCATTTCTTCCGCTCCGACGATCGGGCGGTGCGCGTCCACCCCGGATGGGGATTGGGGCTGAGCGTAGCCAAGCGCCTGGTGGAGGCGATGGGGGGCGAGATCGGGGCAGAGAGCAGGTTGGGAAAAGGTAGCACCTTCTTCTTCACCCTGCCCCTGGCCGACGAATCCTGCACGAGGTAGACGCGGCGCCCCTCGCCGGATCGTGACCGCTTTCCCCTCCTGACTGAACTGTGGCTTCAGAGCGAGGTCCCCTCTCGCGGACGGGCGCCGCGGTCTCGATGGCGAGTCGAGGAGGATAGAGACCAGGCTGGCTGCATGCGAGGATTGCGGGTCCTCGCGATCCGGCGGGACTCGCTGGAGGGGGTCTGCTCGGAAGAGCAGCGGCCCGGGGAGAAGGGTGAGCACAGGGAAGCTGGAGAAGAGTCGGGCGGGGCTGAAGTCCGATCGATCGCAGGAGGGAGGAGGCCATGGACCGTCGGCTGCGCTGGTACGACCATATTACCCTCAACATCTACTGGCTAGGAATCAACATCGCCTCCGGCAGCATCACCCCGGTCATCCTGCCGTACCTGGTGGCGCTCTTCGTGCCCGCCAGTCAGAAGAACACCTACCTGGCGACGATCCGGGTGATCGGGCTGGCAGTGGCAATGATGATCCAGCCCATGGCCGGCATGCTCAGCGACCGGAGCACGCTGCGCTGGGGCCGGAGGCGGCCGTTCATCTTCACCGGGGCAATCTTCAACATTCTCTTCTTGCTGATCATCGGGGTCTCGCCCATCCTGCTGGGCTCCTCGCTGGACGGGTTCTTCCAGCCGACGTTCGGCGTGAACACTGCCTACGCCGTCCTGCTGGTGGGCATCATCCTGCTCCAGGTCTCCTCCAACGTCGGGCATGGTGCGCTGCAGGGATTGATTCCCGACCTCGTTCCGGAGGATCAGCGCGGGCGGTCCTCCGGCGTCAAGGCAGTGATGGAGTTGCTGCCCGTCTTCCTGGTGATCGTCATCGGCCCACTGGTGGACTCGGGCCGGGTCTGGTGGGCGATCGGGATCGTGATGGCCTCCTTCCTGATCACCATGCTGATCACCGTGCTGGCCGTCCACGAGCAGCCGCTGGCCAAGAAGCCGGGTGGCGGGATCGGCGGTCCGATGATGCGCCTGGTAGCGCTGACCGCCATCTTCGTGGCGGTGACGCGTGGCGCCGTCTGGCTTGTCGGGTTCGCCGGCCGGACACTGGGCCAGATGGGCGCTCAGATGGGGCTTCAGGTGGCAGTCGTGGGCGCAGCGGGGTTATTGGGGATGGCGGGTTCGATCTTCCTGGGCGTGTACTTCGGCGCCTGGGTAGGGATCGGCCAGGCCGCTCGCCAGCAGCGCTCCTTCATCTGGTGGGTGATCAACCGCCTCCTCTTCCTGGCCGCCGTGGGTTCGATCCAGGCCTTCGCCCAGTACTTCCTGGCCGACGTCCTGCATCTGCCGAACGCCGCCACGATGACGACGCTGCTGCTGGCAGTCGTGGCACTGTTTCTGCTCCCGTCTGCCCTGTACGGCGGCTACCTGGCGGACCGCATCGGGCGCAAGCGTCTGGTCGCGTTGTCTGGCCTGATCGCCGCCGCCGGGACGCTCCTTCTCCTCTTCTCCACGAACGTCCCCATGGTGCTGATCAGCGGCTGCATCATCGGCCTGGCCACAGGAACCTTCTACGCCACCAACTGGGCGCTGGGGACGGATCTGGTGCCCAAGGAGGAGGCCGGGCGCTACCTGGGCATCTCCAACCTGGCGGGCGCGGGCGCCGGGATCGTCGGCGCGGGGATCGGCGGACCGATGGCCGATTTCTTCAACGCTCTCCGCCCGGGCCTGGGGTACCTGGTCATCTTCGGCATCTACGGTGCCCTGTTCCTGCTTTCGTTGGCCGCGCTGACCCAGGTGCGTGTGACCTCGGCAGCGCCGACAACCGGGTAATCGCGGACATGTCAGCCGCGGCAGCCAGATCGGTGTATAGTCAATGTACAATTAGGGAGGACGGGCAGCACCTGCCAGGTACGTGAAGCAGGAGGGAGGCCATGGCAGAAGGGGAACTCCTCGGTAAGGTGACCCACTACTACGACCACATTGGCGTCGCCGTGTTACGCCTGGAGCGAGGGCTGAAGGTCGGCGAGGCGGTCCACTTCTTTGGCCGACACACCGACTTCCAGCAGGTGATCTCCTCGATGCAGGTGGAGCATCAGGCGGTAGACGAGGGCGCGGCAGGCACGGAGGTCGCCGTCAAGGTCAAGCAGCGCGTCCGGACTGGCGACGCCCTCTACCGCCTGATCCAAGAGGCTTCCTAGAGCCAATCGCCTCCCGCCGCCTTGCCTTACCGCGAGCGTTGTGAGCCTCGGGGCAGCCGTCCCCACGCGGAACCCCACTCCTGATTCCGCGTTGACATCGGACGCCTTTTGGCTATAGTTGAGACAACCAGTGGGTCAAAGGGGGTTTGGCGATGGCCCGAATCGTCTGTCTTACTTACCCGGCGCGGCTCGCCCTCGTCGCCGGGTTTGTGTTTCCCTTTACGCTCTCCTTCGTTGATCGCGGCCTGACGCAGGAGGAGGAGACTCCCGTCCCGACCGAGACGGAGACACCCCTCCCGACCGATACTCCAAGCCCCACCGACACGAGCACGCCGACCCCAACCGAGACAGCCCTCCCACCAACGGACACATCGACACCAACGTCCACCGAGACTCCGACCGCAACCTCCACCGCAGCCGGCACGCCCACCCCGTCCTCGACCGCAACCTCCACCGCAACCAGCACGCCTGCCCCGTCCTCGACCGCAACACCCACAGCAACTAGCACGCGTACGCCGACCTCGACCGCGACGCCCACCCCTCCTCTCGCCCCCTACCCACCGCATATCATCCTGATCAACGAGGTTGCCTGGGCCGGAACACTGGCCTCCGCCAACGACGAGTGGATCGAGCTCTTCAACACGAGCCCGCTGGACATCGATCTGGCCGGATGGATCCTGACCGACAATGACGACATCGAGGTTCGTCTGGATGGCGTCCTTCCCGCCTATGGCCTCTACCTGCTTGAGCGCACCGGTGATACGACCGTGGCTAACATCGCTGCCGACCGGATCTACGCTGGCAGCCTCAACAACGCCGGCGAGAGTCTGTGGCTGCTGGATCCGTCGGGGAGCGTGATCGACAGCGCCAACGCGGGCGGCGGCGCCTGGCCCGCGGGCGGCGCAAGCGCTCGCACCAGCATGGAGCGCCAGGCCAGCGACGATTGCGCAGGCTGCTGGGGAACCTATGCTGGCGGTGTCGGTTCCGCCACCGACGCAGCGGGCAACCCAATCGCCGGCACGCCCCACGAACCCAACTCTGGCTTCACCCCAACGCTCACGCCAACCCCTCCCCCGACGCCCTGCCCCCCGCAGTGTCTGCTCATTAATGAGGTTGCCTGGTCAGGGACAGCCGCCTCGTCCAGCGACGAATGGATTGAGCTCTACAATCCCGGGCTGACGGAGATCAACCTGGCGGGCTGGACCCTGAGCGACGGGGACGACATCACCATTGGCCTCGCCGGGATCATCCCCGCCCAGGGGTACTTTCTGCTCGAACGCACCGACGACACGACCGTCAGCGACATCGCCGCAGACATGCTCTTCACGGGCAGCTTGAGCAACAGCGGTGAGAGTCTCTGGATGCGAGATTCCACCGGCGCGCTCGTCGATAGCGCCAACGCCGACGGCGGCGACTGGCCGGCCGGGAGCGCCAGCGCCAAGGCGAGCATGGAGCGCCGAGGGGGAGATGACCGCTCGGGGAACTGGGGGACCTTCACGGGGTACTACGGCGCCGGCCACGACGCCGCCGGCAAGCCGATCGCCGGCACACCCCACCAGACAAACAGCCTCTTCTTCCCGACGCCGGTCCCCACCTGGATCCCCGGCCGCGTGGTGGTCAACGAGGTCCTGATCCGGCCTCACTACGACTGGGAGGGCACGGGTGGCGTGACCACCGCCGACGAGTTCATCGAGCTCTACAACCTTGGACCGGAGCCGGTTTACTTACGGGGATGGATGCTGGACGACGTCGCCAGCGGCGGCTCCCAGCCGTACGCCTTGCCCGGTGACACCATTGACCCGGGCGGGTTCGCCGTGTACTTCCACTCCCACACGCACATCACCCTCAATGACAGTGGCGACAGCGTTCGCCTGCTGGCGCCTGACGGGAGAGTGATGGACGAGATCCGTTACCTACGCGTCCGGGCCTACAACCTATCGTTTGGACGGATGCCGGATGGCTCGGGGCACCTTTTCTACGGGTTGTGGCCTTCACCCGGGAGGCCGAACGT
>CAZEMA010000084.1:0-2436 GCA_964513155.1 uncultured Anaerolineaceae bacterium | reverse complement strand
GTTCGCCGCAACCAAGAGGCTCTGGAAGCGTATATGAGTCATAGATAAGGCAACGAGGAGAGTGAATCATGTCCACGGAACCAAGACGACTGTATCGCGATCGACGCGATCGGATGATCGGTGGGGTGTGCGGTGGCCTCGGCAAGTACTTCGGCATCGACCCAACCGTCCTGCGGATCCTCTTTGTCCTCGGCGTGCTCCTGGCCGGCCACGGGCTCCTGATCTACCTGGTCTTGCTGGTACTGGTGCCTGAAGAGCCGCTCAGCCCGCCTGCTGCGTCCGGATAGCGTCAGAGCGACCGCCTCCAGCTCGCGTCCCCGGAACGGGTTCGGTAGACCGATGGGCGCGGCCCCAAGTAATAGTCGGCGACTTCTCCTGGGGGTGCGGCGCCGTCCTCGGAGACTCCTCCGCAAGGGCGGCGCCGCCGCTTCTTGGCGCAAACCAGACCCCATCGCAGGGTTGCCTCTGAGGGCGCGCCGTGTTACCTTGGGCCGCATGAGCCCATCGCAAGGTTTGGCGGGCAACGCCTACAGGGCGAGCTTGCTGCGGGTTCGTCTGCCCGTCGCCCTCTTGTGCGCGGCCGTGGGCTTGGCTTGCTCTCTGCCCCTTCCCGCGCCCACACCCACGGCGCCCCCGCCCACCCTGCCTCCTACCCAGACTGCCACTCCTCTCCCCACCGCCACGACGACGCCGACCGCAACTCCAGCGCCCACCGCTACGCCCTTGGGCTGCTTGCGCCCGCCCGACGACTACACCCGGGTGATAACCGCTGGCGGCTTCGTCCTGAGCCAGCGAACCCTTTGGATGCTCGAGCGCGCCCAGGCGCTTTACGGCGGATCACACGACCTCGTCGGCGCCCTCACCCAGGGCTCCTACTCCCCTGGAGAGACCGCCAGTTTCGGCACGCACGACGGTGGCGGCGCGCTCGACCTGTCCGTCCGCGATCTGAACGACTGGTCGCACATTCTCTATGAAGACCTGGATGCCATCCTGCGGGCCCTGCGCCAGGCTGGCTTCGCCGCCTGGCTACGGGAATCCAACGAACTCTACTCTGGGTCGCCCATTCACATTCACGCCATCGCTGTCGGCGACGCTCAACTCTCGCCTGCCGCCCAGCGGCAACTCACCGGTCCGGAAGGGTACTTCCGCAGCTTCAACGGCCTGCCGGTTGACCCACCCATTCCGGACTCGCATGGCGGGCCCTACCTGTGCCCCTGGATGCTCGAGATGGGCTACACCGACCTGCGCGCGACGACGCCGTAGAGGGATCCACCAGAAGGCAGTGTCGAATCCAGGCGCCCTCCTGGAACCATCCACCAGCCCAGAGCCAGAAGCTTCCGCCTCGTCCTGGCCCGCCCTACCCTACCGAGGCGGTAGGGGAGACTGGGGGTCGCCGCTTCCGGGCCGCGTGGTCGTCTACCCCGCCACGCCTCCCCATGCCCTCCCCACCGGATTACGCCGTGCCGTGCTTACCCATCCGCTTCCACTCCTCTTGTGTTACCCTTGCGGCAACCGTGGAACCTAGGGAGGCACCATGACCGCCATTATCCAAGTCGACGGGCTGGTGAAGCAGTTTCCGGGCGCGGCCGAGCCGGCCGTGCGCGGCATCTCCTTCGCCGTCCAGCAGGGCGAGGTCTTCAGCCTGCTCGGCCCCAACGGCGCAGGCAAGACCACCACGCTTTCGATGCTCTCCTGCCTGCTCGAGCCGACTGCCGGTGATGCCCTCATCGCCGGCCACTCGATCCGCAAGGAGCCCCAGGAGGTCAAGCGCCTGTTAGGTGTGGTCCCCCAGGACATTGCCCTCTACCCCACCCTGAGCGCCCGCGAGAACCTGGTCTTCTGGGGCCAGATGTACGGCATGGGCGGCGCCGAACTGCGCCAGCGCGTCGAGGAGGTCCTGGAGACCGTCGATCTGCGTGACCGAGCCAAGGAGCGCATCGAGGCCTACTCGGGCGGGATGAAGCGGCGCATCAACATCGCCGTTGGCCTGCTTCACCGCCCGCAACTCGTCTTCATGGACGAGCCGACCGTGGGCATTGATCCCCAGAGCCGGCGCAATATCCTGGACATGGTCAAGCTGCTCAACGAGCAGGGCATGACCGTTCTGTACACGACCCACTACATGGAAGAAGCCCAGGAGCTCAGCCACCGGATCGGCATCATCGACCACGGTCAGATGATCGCCATGGGCACCCTGGCCGAGCTGACCCGCCTGGTCGGCGAGAAAGACGTGGTCGAGCTGAAGATCGCCGCCGAACAGTCAACGCCGGAACTGTTGGCCGCGCTCGGACAGGTGACCGGGGTGGAGAAGGTGACAGCCGATAACGGGGCCGTGCGCCTACTGGCGGCCGACGGCAACGCCGCGCTGCCCGAGATGATCACGGCCGCCAACGCCCGAGGCGTGCGTGTGACCAACGTCGATATCCGTGAGCCCAA
>CAZEMA010000083.1:0-10747 GCA_964513155.1 uncultured Anaerolineaceae bacterium | reverse complement strand
GCCGAGAACCACCCCATCGTCTCCCGGTGGGTCCTGGACGCCAAAGAGCGCGGTGGCACCCTCATCGTCGCCGACCCACGCCTCACTCCCACCGCCTGGGCCTCCGACATCTTCCTCCACCTTCAGCCGGGGACGGATATCACCCTCCTCAACGCAATGATGCACGTCATCATCCAGGAGGGTCTGTACGACTCGGCCTTCGTCGCCCTGCGAACGACCGGCTTCGAGGCCCTGTGCCAGACGGTGCAGGCATGCCCCCCCGAATGGGCGGAGAAGGTCACCCTCGTGCCGGCCGAGCAGATCGTTCAGGCGGCTCGAGCATACGCCTCGGCGAAGGCGGCCTCCATCATCTACTGCATGGGGGTGACACAACACACGTGCGGAACCGAGACGGTGATCAACTGCGCCAACCTGGCCATGCTCTGTGGCCACGTCGGGCGTCCGGGCACGGGTGTCAACCCCTTGCGCGGTCAGGACAATGTGCAGGGGGCGTGTGACATGGGTGCGCTGGTGAACGCCTACCCCGCCTACCAGCCGGTGACAGATCCCGAGGTGCGCGCCAGGTTCGCCTCCGCCTGGGGCTGCTCGTCCGAAGCGCTGTCGCCGAAAGTCGGCCTGACCGTCGTCGAGATGGCCCATGCGGCCGTACGGGGCGATCTGCGCGGCATGCTGATCATGGGCGAGAACCCGATCGTCGGCGACCCCAACTCCAAGCACGTGCGGGAAGGCCTGGAACGGCTTGACTTCCTGGCCGTGATCGAGCTGTTCCTCTCGGAGACGGCGGAGTTGGCCGACGTGGTCTTGCCGGCGGCATCTTTCGCGGAGAAGCGCGGCACGAAGACAGCGACCGACCGCCGAGTGCAATGGTTCGAGCAGGCCATCGCACCCCGGGGTGAGTCTCTCCCCGACTGGCAGATCCTGTGCGAACTGGCCCAACGCCTGGGGATGCACAAGGGCTTCCGGTATGAGAGTGTCGAAGACATCTTGGCCGAGATCAATCGCGTTGCCCCCAGCTACGCCGGGATCACGCCAGAGCACCTCCGACAGAGCCGGGGCGGAATCCCCTGGCCTTGCCCGACGCCTGACCATCCCGGCACCCCGATCCTGTACACGAAGAGCTTCAGCAAGCCAGATGGACGCGGGGTGTTTACACCGGTCGAGTACCATCCGCCGTTCGAGGAAGTCTCAGACGAGTATCCTCTTGTGCTGACAACGGGCCGGGTCGTGATGCACTACAACTCGGGCGCGATGACCCGCCGCACACGAGCCCTGATGCAACGGGAGCCGGAGCTTTTCCTTCAGCTGAACCCTTCGACAGCACGGCGCTTCGGGATTCTCGACGGCCACATGGTACAAATCAGCACCCGGCGGGGCGAGGCGCGCGCCAGAGCGAGAGTCAGCCGGCAGATCAACGAGGGCGTCGTCTTCATGCCCTTCCACTTCCCCGCCACCAACACCCTCACCGTGGATGCCCTTGATCCGAAGGCGAAGATACCCGAGTACAAGGTCGCGGCGTGCAAGATCACGCCCGTGGATGGGCACGAGGAGAGTGAAGAGAGATGACCAAGGTCATCTACATGGATCTGAGCCGCTGCATCTACTGTCGCGCATGCGAGGTGGCTTGCGAGCGGGAGCATGGCGGCATCTCGCACATGTTCGTCCAGCTCATTGACGAATGCTACGCCGTGCCCATGAACTGCCGGCACTGCGAGGTCAGCCCGTGCACACTGATCTGTCCTACCCAGGCTGTGCACCGCGAAACCGAGGACGCGGTGACCGTTGATTCGATGAAGTGCATCGGCTGCAAGCTGTGCACGATGGCCTGCCCCTTCGGCGTCATCTGGCCCGACCTCTTCAACAAGGTGTCGCGCAAGTGTGATCTCTGCCTCCACCGCACGAGACGAGGCCTGGAGCCAGCCTGCGTGACCACCTGTTCAGCAAGAGCACTGGTCTTCGGGGAGTTCGACGACATCCTCGCCAGGGCACAGGCAAAACCCGCCACGACCCTGATCAACCGAGCCGGGGGGAAGACCGGCACGGTGGTCACCATGCCCTGGTACGGTCAGAGCAAGACAGCAGGGAACCCCAAAGAGAGGTGATCGCATGGCGATATCAGGAATCGCACAGAGAATCTCGCACGAGCTCCATGACCGGATTGCCATTGAGCGGGAGGCCGACGGCATCCTCTACGCCACCGTCTCCCGCGAGAACTTGGTCCCGGCAGTCCAGTACATCCGGGATAGCCTGGGAGGTCGGTTCATCATCTCCATTGGGACCGACAAGCGGGAACTCTCGGGTTACTACGAGGTGAACAACGTCTTCGGCCTCGACCGGGACAAGCTCTTCTTGCTGCTCAAGACGGAAGTCGATCCGACCGATCCGACCATCGAGTCGATCACCCCACTTATTCCAGGGGCTAACTGGGCGGAGCGAGAGGTGCGAGACATGATCGGTGTGCACCCAGTAGGCCACCCGGATCCGCGGCGCCTGGTTCTGCCCGACGATTGGCCAGAGGGCGTCCATCCCCTACGGAGGGACTTTCCGTACAACCGCCGGCCCGAGCCGGTCGCCAATGCCAAAGCGGAGCTGAAGCGGCCGCCGAAAGACAGCTCGGCCGTCCCCATTGGACCCTTCTTCCCGACGCTCGAGGAGCCGGTCTTCGTCAACCTGTTTGTCAACGGGGAACGGGTCGTCGGCATGGACTACCGGGGGTTCTTCAACCACCGCGGCATCGAGAAGATGGCTGACGCAACCCTCACCTACAATCAGGTGCCCTTCTTAGCGGAGCGCATCTGCGGAATATGAGGGTGCGTACACAGTACGTGTTACTGTCAAGCCATTGAAATCGCCGCTGGGATCGAAGTGCCGCCCAGGGCAAGATATATCCGAACGATCCTCCTTGAGCTGGAGCGCATCCACAGCCATCTCCTGTGGCTGGGTTTGGCCTGCCATTTCATCGGATTCGACACGCTGTTCATGCAGGCCTGGCGCATCCGTGAACCCTCGATGTGGATGACCGAATTCCTTACCGGCAACCGGAAGACCTACGGCATGAACCTTATCGGTGGCGTCTCACGCGAGTTGCCGGAGGGCTACCAGGAGCGCATCCTACCGGTCGTCGATCGCATCGAGAAGGAAGTGACGGCCGTCGTTGACGCCATCCTGGAGGACAACTCACTCAAGCTGCGACTGCAGGGCTCCGGCGTGCTATCGCAGGCGGATGCCAAGGCCATCTGTGTGGTGGGCCCCACGGCACGGGGTTCTGGGGTCGCCATTGACGCCCGGGCCGATCATCCTTACGCGGCCTACGCCGATCTCGACTTCGAGGTGTGCGTCGAACAGGGATGTGACAACTGGGCCCGCACGATGGTTCGCATCCGTGAGCTGTTTGAGTCGATCAAGATCGTTCGTCAGGCTCTCACCAAGATGCCCGACGGGCCGGTGATGGCCGAGGTGGGTGTGATCGAGGCGGGCGGAGAAGGGATCAGCTCGGTCGAGGCGCCGCGGGGAGAGGTGCATCACTACGCGTTGACCGGGACCGACCAGCGGCCTTACCGCTGGCGCGTCCGCGCGCCCACCTACCCCAACCTGCAAAGTATCCCGGCGATGATTGACGGGATGACGATTTCCGACGCCCCGATCAGTATCGGCAGCATCGACCCCTGTTTCTCCTGCACCGAGCGGATTGCCGTGATTGACAAGAAATCCGGGCTGACCAGGGTGTACACGCAGGAAGAGCTGCTGCGGCAGTTCAGAGAGAGGTTTGGCTGAGCATGTTCAAGCACACCGTCAGCGAACTGAAGGAAGCGATTCTCTGCCTCCGGGCCGGTCAGGTGACGCTGGGCTACCCCTTCGAACCCCATCCGCCGGAAGCGGGTTTTCGGGGATTGCCTCGCCTGGACGCGGACAAATGCATCGGCTGCGGTGCCTGCGCCAACGCCTGCCCGCCACGCCTGATCTCGCTGGACGACCTGGATGGCTACCGAACGCTCAGCTTCACCCTGGCACGCTGTACCTACTGTGCCCGCTGCCGGGACGTGTGTCCCCAGCAAGCGCTGGCAATGTCCGACCAGTTCGAGACAGCCACACCCTCGCCGGAGGATCTCCGGATCACGTTCCAGCTCAAGCTGGTGCGGTGCCGCGAGTGCGGTGCCGTCGTGGGGACGCAGCGGGCGGTGAACAAGGTGATGAACGAAGTGCCGGACAAGCTCGGGCTGCCACCGGAGAAGATGGACTGGCTGACTCTGTGTCTCCGCTGCAAGCGCACCAGAGCCTTGCGCGAAGGCGTCCTGACGCTGGAGGTGAAGGCATGAGCAATCGGCTGCTCGACTGGTGCTTCAAGAAGTCCATCTGGGTCTACCACGTGAACACCGGATCGTGCAACGGGTGTGACATCGAGATCCTGGACGTGCTGACGCCCTACTACGACACCGAGCGCTTCGGCATCAAGTTGGTCCATACGCCACGTCATGCCGACGCGTTGCTGGTGACCGGTCCGGTCACACGCCAGGTGCGCGAGCGGGTGTTGCGCCTGTATCGAGCCGTGCCCGACCCCAAGCTGGTCATCGGCGTCGGCTCGTGTCCTACAGGTGGCGGGATCTGGCACGACAGCTACGCCACCTGCGGCGGTCTGGGCAACGTATTGCCGGTGGACATGTACGTTCCAGGCTGCCCGCCGCGCCCGGAGGCCATTCTCTACGGAGTGGCACAGGCGCTCGGGCTGGTTCCCAAGCAGGTGGAGCCGCAGGCATTTGTGGAGAAGTAACGCGTGTTGACGTGAGGCCTAGACCACCCGGCACGCGCGGCGTATCACGCGCAAGGAAATCCGATGGCCCTTAAACAGCTGCTGCTCGGCGCCTTCTACACCATCGTCTTCCCAGGGTTTCTCTTCACGGCGATTCTTGGCCTTTTCCTCACCTGGGTGGACCGCAAGGTTACGGCCATCGTCCAGAGTCGGGTTGGGCCTCCCTGGTTCCAGCCCTACGCCGACATCGGCAAACTGCTGGCGAAGCGAATGCTCATCCCGCAGGGAAGCCGGGCGGTCGGCTTTCTGGTAGCCCCGTTGCTGGCGGTGGCAAGCTCGACCCTGATCGCCGTGATCGTGTTTCAGGCGTTGCTGAACCCCGGAGCCGGCTTCGTCGGGGATCTGATCGTTCTGGTCTACCTCTCGGTGCTACCTTCGATTGCACTGATCATTGGGGGTGCCTCTTCGCGCAGCCCCTTCGGCGCAATCGGCGCGGGACGGGAGATGGGCATGGTCCTCAGCTACGAGCTGGGATTCCTCCTGTCCATCATCACCGTGGTCATCAAGGTGCGCTCCTTCCTGCTGGGCGACATCGTCGCCTATCAGGCCGAACACGGCGCCATCCTCCTCAGCGCCTCGGGGGTCATCGCCTTTGCCGTAGCCTTGTATACGATGCAGGCCAAGTTGGGGTATCTGCCCTTCGACATTGCCGAGGCCGACACCGAACTGATCGGCGGGCCGCTGGCCGAGTACTCGGGGAGTGGATTGGCGCTCTTCAAGCTCGCCCGGGCGATGACGTTCTTGTGTTTTCCGGTCTTGGTCGTGATCCTCTTTCTGGGCGCAACCGCCCCGACGGCCCTCTCCGTCATCGGCTTCGTTCTCAAGCTGTTGGCCGTTCTGGTTCTGATCATCCTGGTGAAAGCCACCCACGCCCGGCTGAGGCTTGATCAGGCCCTGCGCCTCTTCTGGGGGAAGGTGCTGGTAGTCGCAGTCGTTGGCGTCATCTTGGCGTCGATCGGATGGTAAGGGGAGAGCCATGCTAGCCATCGCGACATTCGGCATACCCATTGTCGGTTCTTTCCTTGCTCTGGCAGCAGATCGGGTCTCTGCGCTTGTGAGAAACGCGCTCACCGTCCTGATTGTGCTTGCCACCTTTGCCTGCGCTTTGGCGCTGATCCCTCTTGCCGGGGCCTCACAATCCCTGGCGCTCGGCTCGCTTCCGATCCCAGGGCTGAACCTGAGTTTCGTCGTTGACGGCCTGGGAGTCTACGTCGCCGTCCTGTCGTCGTTCGTCGGACTGCTCATCGTTTTCTACTCCCTGGGCTACATGAAGGAATACGATCACCAGGGGGAGTATTACTTCCTGGTGATCCTGTTCCTGGGCGCCATGATGGGCCTGGTGCTTTCGGCCAACCTGCTGGTGCTCTACGTCTTCTGGGAGATCACGGCCATCTGCTCCTGGCGGCTGATCGGCTTCCACCGCAAGTGGGAGCACTTGCGGAATGCAGACGCGGCGCTGCTGATCACCGTCTTCGGGTCCTTCTTCATGCTGGCCGGAATCGAGATGATCTGGCATGAGGCGGGGACGCTGGACCTGGCGGCGCTGCGAGGACATCCGGTCGGCAACCTGGTCATGGCCTTCCTCATGCTGGGCATCCTCGCCAAGTCCGCCCAGGTGCCGCTGCAGATCTGGCTGCCCTCCGCAGGCGTGGCGCCATCGACGGTGACGGCCCTGCTCCACGCGGCTGTGCTGGTGGTCATCGGCGTCTTCGCCTTCGCCCGAATCCTCGTCGGGGCCCTCGGCCTCCCGGTGGCCTGGCAGACGGTCACCTTGGTTGTGGCAGTGGTGACGATCCTGGTCACCGGCGCAGCCGCCCTGGTCGAATACGACGCGAAGCGCATTCTGGCCTATTCCACCATCGCCCAACTTGCCTACATCCTGCTGGGACTGGCCGGCTCGACCTCGATAAGCATCGCCGGCGCGTTGGTCTTCCTGCTTGCCCACAGCCTAGCCAAGGCCGGGCTGTTCCTTTGCGTGGGGATTGTCGAACATCGCACACACACCAAGGACATCCGGCAACTGGGAGGCCTGATCAGGCGAATGCCGGTGACGGCCGTGTCGTTCATCTTGTGTGCCCTGACAATCATCGGCTTCCCCCCGACCGCCGGCTTCTACGGGAAGTTCATGATCGTTCTGGGTGTCCTGCAGGGTGGCCACGTCGCCTACGCGATCCTGGCGGTCGTCGGCGCCTTGATCACCCTCATGTACATGCTGAGGCTGTTCACCGAGGTGTTCCTGGGCGAAGACCGCTGGCCGAGCGTCACCGAGGGGACCCCCATCATGCTGGCTGTCGTCGCCGCCTTCGCCGGGTTCTCGATTGCGGCAGGACTGGCCGCCACGCCGTTCCTCAATCTGGTCAACGGCATCGTGGCGCAGATGTTGAGGTGATGGATCATGGACAGCATCCTCCTGGCTCCGATCGTGCTGCCGACCCTTGCGGGCCTTGCCTGCCTGGTGCTTCCCAAGCGGGTGAAGTGGGTCCCTGAGATCCTGGCCGCGGCGAGCGCAGTCGTTACCGTCGGGATTGCTGGGTACATCCTGTATCTGGGGAACCTGCGCTTCACCGTGTTCTGGCTGGCGCTCGGATCCGACGTGACCATCCGATTCGATCTGCTGGCGGGTCACTTCGGGAGTCTCATTCTGCTGGCGGCTTCCATCTTCACGGTGCTGATCGCCATCTACTCGCTCCGGTACATGGCGGATCACCCGCGGCGCGGTGAGCACTACGCCTACCTGCTGTTGACGTTGGGGATGGCAGCCGGCACTGCCCTGGCGAATAATCTGCTCGTGTTCCTCTTCTTCTGGGACCTGCTGGTGGTGCTGCTCTACGCCATGGTGTCCATCGGCGGCAGGGAGGCGATCCCGGGGGCCAACAAGACGCTGATCATTGTCGGGGCAGCCGATCTGGCCCTGCTGCTGGGGATTGCGTTGCTCTTCCTCTCTTCCGGCACCCTGACCATGAGTGAACTCGCGGCCGCCCCTCAGCAGTTGTCCGGGTGGCTGCCCACCGTTGCCTTTCTACTCATCCTTGCGGGCGCCCTTGCCAAGTCTGGCGCCATCCCTTTGCACACGTGGATTCCAGCCATTTCAACGACGGCTCCGATTCCCACCATGGCCTACCTCCCGGCCGCCTTGGATAAGCTGCTGGGGATTTACCTGCTGGCCCGTCTCTCGCTCAACTTGTTCGTGATGTCCCCGGGGATGGGTTTGGTGCTCATGGTTGTCGGCGCCATCACGATCGTCGCGGCGGTCCTGATGGCGCTGATTCAACATGACTACCGGAGGATGCTCTCGTTCCACGCTGTGTCGCAGGTGGGCTACATGGTGCTAGGCATCGGCACGGGCACCCCGGTGGGAGTGATCGGCGGTTTGTTCCACATGTTGAACAACACCATCTTCAAGAGCTGCCTATTCCTGTGCGTTGGATCCGTCCAGCGCCAGACTGGTCGAACGAAATACACCCAACTGGGCGGCCTAGCAGGGGCGATGCCTTGGACCTTCGCCGCAAGCCTGATTGCCGCTCTAGCCATTTCCGGTGTGCCCCCCATGAACGGCTTTGTGTCGAAATGGTTGATCTACCAGGGAATCTTGGACCGTGGCGGAGCGCTCTTCCCCCTGTTCCTCTTGGCCGCGATGTTCGGATCCGCATTAACTCTGGCTTCCTTCATGAAGCTGACCTACTCGTTGTTTTGGGGCGACCGTCCCAAGGGCCTGGAGAAGGTCACCGAATCCCCCGCCTCAATGCTTGTCCCCATGGTCGTCCTGGCGCTCGTATGTCTGGCATTCGGCATCTTCTACTTCTGGCCGGTGAACGTCCTCATCGCGCCGATCCTGGGCCAGGCCGGGCTCCAGGCCGTGATACCAGGAATCTGGCAGTCTGGGTTGGCCACCGTCCTTCTCATCTTGAGCCTGCTTATCGGGCTCCTCTTCTACCTGGGCGGCCGGGCGACGAAGGCTGAGGAGGTCGAGGTTTTCGTGGGCGGTGAGGCACTGGACCCCGAGATCTACCGAGTCCCCGGAACGCAGTTCTACGGCCCGATCAAGGCCTTCGGAGGCTTGAAGGAACTGTACGAGCGAGGCGAGCGCGGCGCGTTCGATCTCTACAACTACCTGGTGGGTGGGATTACACGGGCGGCCAAGGTGCTCTACCGGTACGTTGACCAGGCCCTCGGCGACCTCTACCGGGAAATGCTGCCGGGTCTGCTGAACCTCGTGGGCCAGATCCTGCGAATCCTGAACGCCAGGATGCTCCTCACCTACGCGCTTTGGGTCGCGTACTCTGGGGCGGTCTTCGCCATCCTCTGGCTACCCGAGACAGGGCCGGCGCTGGCGGCTACACGGATCCTCGCCTGTGTCGGGGTCTTCGGTTGGGCACTCCTGGCGCTGGTCGAGAATGACCTGCAACGCTTCCTGCTGCTCTCGGTCACCAGCCAGCTTGGTCTAGTGTTGCTCGGGGCAACCATCTCATGGCCCGCCGCTCTCGTCTATCTGGGCAGCGCCGCCGTGGCGTTCCTGGCCCTGCTCCTGTGCTACGTGTCCATCCGCCGGAAGATGAAGACCTCCGAAATCGAGGCCATGGGCGGTCTGGCAGCTCGTATGCCGGGCCCATTTGTCGTGTTTCTCGTCTCCGCCCTCTGGCTGTCAGGGCTACCTCCCTTTGGCAACTTCTTCGGCAAGTACTTGCTCGGTCTGGCTGCGGAAGAGGTAAGTCCGCTCCTGCCGCTCATCATCACCACAGCCGCTGTTCTGACCCTGGGCTACTTCCTGCGGCCCCTGCGGCGCTTCCTCCACACCGTTGGCGATTAAGGCCGCGGTCTTCTTTCGCATCGAGCCAACGACGGCCTGGGGGCAGATCGAAGCCCCCGGGCGGATGTCCGGCTGAAGGGCCAGGCTTCTCAAATGCTTGACGGGCTGCGGCGCAGGGTCGAGGGCAAGAAGGCCGTATTGCTTGGCGTCGGCAATCTGTTGCGTGGCGACGATGCCATCGGCCCGGCTCTGGCGGGCCGCTTGCAGGGCAAGGTGGCTGCGACGGTTATCGATGCCGGCGACGTGCCGGAGAACTACCTAGGGGTAGTGACGGCCGCTCAGCCGGAGGTTGTGGTGATCGTGGACGCCGCCGAACTTGGAGCCACGCCGGGCGACGCGGCGATCATCGAAGTCAGCGATTTGGGTGGGTCAGTACTGTCCACCCACAACGCCAGCCTGAGCCTGTTCCTCCAAGTCCTCCGATCCGAGATACAACCAGATGTGGTCGTCCTGGGCGTTCAACCCTCGTCGACAGGGTACGGCGCCTCCATGAGTCCCTCCGTCGCAGCCACGGTCGACCTCTTGGAGGAGTTGTTCAGGCGCTGTTGGCCGCCAGCGACGTCCTCCGGATTCGACGGGCCACCTGCTGGCTGACTTGAGGAGAGCCAGCAGCAGCCAACAAGCCCAGGGCCGGCCCACACGCAACGTCCCCTCCCCCTCAGAGGACCCGAGCGGCTTATTTCCGCACGCCAGCCGGGTCAGCCAAAGGCCCAGTACCTGCGGTCTGGGCAGGTGTCCTGGTGTTGTTCCAGGGTCGAAGACCCAGCACCCAGTTCGCCCCCTTCGGGGATGCGACGCGAGGCCGCTAGCCCTGGCCCGCCGCACCCTCCGGGTGTGCACGCGAGGGCGAGACGGCTCCCTGGCACCGCGCAGCGTCCCGCAGCGGAGCGGAGGGACCGCCCGCCACACCGTCCCGGCCCAGTACCCCCTGGCACCGCCCGCCACACCGTCCCGGTGTCCTGCCGGGAGGGCAGGTGTGCGGTCTGGGCAGGTGTGTCCTCACCGCACCTCCCGAAAGAGGATCGGGACGGTGTGCGGTGCGGCGCAGGTGTCGGGAGGCCAGGGAGGCCGTTAGGCGCCCCCATTGATAGGAGTCAAAATGCTGGACTATCAAGCGGTACGTGACAATGAAGTCA
>CAZEMA010000082.1:0-10861 GCA_964513155.1 uncultured Anaerolineaceae bacterium | reverse complement strand
TGCACCTGTGGCTGCGCCACCGGCGCAGGCACAGGCGAACGGGGTGGGGGTGAAAGCCTCGCCCATTCGTCAGGCTCCCGGAGGCGCGGCCATGAAGGTGCAAGTCGAGAGCTCGCCAGACGGGATTAGTCTACGAACTTTCGACACGCCACACTAGGTTTCTCCCAACACAGGGACCCGTTTGCGTACCAGGAGCAGGGGTACCAGGGCGCAGGCCAGACTGACGGCGCCGCCCAGGACGAGACCGGCAATCTGGCCGACGATTTCTGGCAGGCCCAAGAGCGTGGCACCGAACACGGGTCCCGCGAAGAAGAGGAGACACAGCGGCAAACACGCGGCGCTCGACAGGGAGCTCAGGCAGCCGCTGCTGCCTCGCAGCATCTGGCGCGGGTCCTCCCAGTTGAACACGGCGCCCGTGACGCCGAAGGCCAGGTTGACGCCGGTCACGCTGGCGAGGCAAAGTGCCACGACCAGAAAGGTGAAGATCGCGATGGCCAGACTGGCGTGTTGCGCGAAGGAAAGAATGAGCAGGAACGCCCACCCCAGGGCAAGGGCGGGCAGATAGGCGACGGCGAACTTGGCCGACAGCAGGTGAGCACTCCTGACCGGTGCGCTCTTGAGGAGCCAGTAGTACTTGCCCTCGTGCGAGAATCCCATTGCCGCCAGCCGCGCCAGGAGCATCCAGCCCACGAAGAGCGCAATGCCGATGTTCCCGTAGGCCAACAGGCTCCGCAAACTCGTCATGAACCATTGTGGGGCCTGCCCCTGGCCAGCCGGAGGTTCTCCGCCGCCGCGGATGAGCATTACGCTATAGATGATTCCGAGGACGATGGGGGTGATCATCTGCGACATGTTGCGTAGGTCACGCCGCAGGACGGCGAAGTCCTTGGTGATGATCGCCCGTATCGGCGATGGCAGGCTCCGCCCGGCAAGGGCCCAAACCGATTTGCGGGTCGGGGCTCGCGCCGGGCGGCGGGCCTCCTTACGTTTCCTTCTACCGGACAGGCTCGCCCAGCCGCTGTAGTACAGCCGCTCGGAGGAGACCAGCGCCACCCCGAATGCGACGGCAGACAGCCCCAGTGTCAGCCCCAGCAGACCAATGCCTGAGACCCAGTCGCCCTCTCCCATGCGGACCAGCCCCCTCCCAGCCCAGGCCAGCGGCGACCAGGGCGTGTCGAACCGGCTGACCAGCCTGGCCACGACTAGCGCCTGGTTGGAGGAGACCTCCGAGAAGTTGACCAGCTGACCGGACTGTGAGCACAGGATCGAGACCAGGGCACCGAGGAAGCCCAGGATCTCGGCCACTCGCCGAGCAGGGAAGAGGCGGACGATGAACATCACCAGCAGGCTGGACACCCCGGCCGCAGCCAGGGCCAGCGCCGCCATCGTGATGACCACAAGGGGGTAGTACACCGCCTGGTAGCCGGCCACGGATCCGAGGCCGAAGAGCAGGGGCAGAGCGACCAGACAGCTCAGGCCGAAGTTGGGAAGGATGGCTTGCAGGAGCTTGGTCAGAAACACCGCCCGCATGGGAATGGGGGCGCTGAGCAAGAAGTCCATGTCTCCGGCGAGGTAGAGCGCCTGAAGGAGGACCCCGAAACTGGTCAGCAGGATTCCCAGAAAGGCCCCGCCCAGGACCATCACTGGCAGGCTATTGATGAAGCTGGTCGCGTCGGGGATGATCTTGGTGAGCTCGGGTGAGCGCATGAACGAGAGGAAGGCTCCGGTCACGGTGAACGCGAAGTACATCAGCACACCGAGAGCCACGACCAGGACGATCGTTCCCACCTTACGTCCCCGCTTGGCGCGGCGGAACCCGTTCACGGAAATCAGCAGACGCAAGCGGATCAGTTTCCAGGCCGTTGGCCACAGGCCATGGCTGGTGGCTCCCTGGGCCAGGCTCATCGCAGGACCTCGGCGATCTCGGCGTACTCTGCCCCGCCCGTCAGACTGAGGAAGATGTCTTCGAGGCTGCTCTCCCCTTTGCCGAGAGCTCGCAGCTCGGCCATCGTGCCCGCGGCAATGAGCCGCCCCTGGTTGATGATGCCGATCCGGTCGCACATGTTCTCGGCAATTTCCAGGATGTGAGTCGAGAGGAAGACAGCCGCCCCTCGCTCGGCCATCTGGCGCAGGAGGTCCTTGATCAAGCGCGCCGACTTGGGGTCGAGCCCGACCGTCGGCTCATCCAGCACCAGCACCTTGGGATCGTGCACTAAGGCCGCAGCCAGGGCCGTCTTCTGGCGCATTCCATGGCTGTAGGTGTCAACCGTGTCGTCGGCTGCCTGGGTCAGGTCGAAGAGGCGAAGCAGCTCATCGATGCGTCTCTCCACCTGTCCGCCTTCCACCCCGTACAGGTCACCGACAAAGCGGAGTAATTCGCGCCCGGTCAGCTTGGGATAGAGATTGGGCTCGTCCGGGACATAGCCGCTGGCCGCCTTGGCCTGAATCGGCTCGCCTTGCACGTCATATCCCCCGACCTTGACGGTGCCGGAGGTGGGCTGCAGCAAACCGACGATGACCTTGATGGTAGTCGTCTTGCCAGCCCCATTGGGGCCGAGGAATCCAAAGATCTCGCCACCGTAGACATCGAGGCTCACATTGTCTACGGCGGCTTTCTCACCGTAGCGCTTGACCAGTTGACGCGTCTCGATCAGAGGGCTCTTGTCGGACATCAATTCCTCTCCCCTTGGGGCACGGAGGCGGGCGGGTGCGAGTCGGCCCCCCCGTTCTCCGCCATTATACGCTCGGTGCAGTCCCGCACCTGATCGGGGACTGACACCGAGCGGCCGGTCAGATCCCTCCGGCGCCAGCGTCGTCACGCGTCCCAGGGCCATCTACAACCATGTCGCCATGGTCGGCCTCAGGCTTTGCCAGCGCCTGTCATCGGCGCAGACACTCCCAGGCTTTGGCACTCTTCTGGGAAACGCGCGAGGTGCCAGATACGCGCTCCTGCCTCTCGGCGGGGTGTCAATGCCTGGGAAACCCGGCGCCAGCGTAGGCATTGACCGGTGGCTGCCCTCCCGGAGTTCCCCCTGCATCCCAGCGGGCTTGAGCCGGTCGGACACAGCGGAGGTGGTAGAACGGCAGGCGGCTGCTTCCCGGCCCAAAGGGGGAGAGCCGGGCATGCTGGGATGGGGTGAGCCCCGGACGAAGGAGTGGTTGTGCCTGCGGCTTCGGCTGATCTGTGGTATAACCCCTCACGTCGCAAGCGAGGAGGCGGTGTTCGGTCATCTGACCGACAGTGAGACAATGGAAGATCCTGCAGGTCACTTACAATCTTCGGCATGCCCGCGGGCATGCCATCTCCCCTGCCGAGGCGCAGGGGCATTCCTCGACTAGCCCTCCGCTCGTGGGCTGGCGTCCTGGGTAGCATTGCCCCCACCTCAAGCTGGGGCATTGTTCACCAAGGAGCGCCGGCCATGAAAGCTCCCTTCACAAACCGTGCTCGAAGGAACATGGCTCCAGCCGTGGCGTTGCCGCGGAGGCGGCTTGTCCCCGTCCTGCAAGAGCGCTGCCAGGCGCGCGCCTGTCAGTAGGTCGCCCCGGTCATGGCCCGGCGCGCCGAGGCGCCGACGTTCTCGTCCTCTAAGCAGATGTGGAGGAGTAGCCCATGATCACCATTCGCAGAAGCAGCGACCAGGGGCTGGAATGTATCCAAGAGCTGGCCGATGGCTGCTGGGTCAACCTGGTGGACCCCGGTCCGGCCGAGATCTCGGAGATGCATGAGCGATACGGGATCCCGGTGGACTTCATCACCTACCCCTTGGACCTCGATGAGCGGGCCCGGGTTGAGAAGGAGGACGAGGCCCTCTTGATCATCCTGAAGGTGCCGCACTTCGAGGGCGAAGCGGCCGATATCCCCTTCACGACCGTCCCGCTCGGGATCGTCATCACGGAGCGGGTTATCCTCACGGTGTGCAAGATCGAAAGCAGCGTCATTGAGGAGCTGGCCAGTGGACACGTGCGCGGCGTGTCGACGGCCAAGCGCAGCCGCTTCGCGCTGCTCTTGTTCCTCGTCGCCGCCAAGGGATACCTGCAATACCTGCGGGAAATCAACAAGCGCGTGGACCACTTGGAGGACCAACTGCAGATGTCCCTCAGGAACCGAGAGGTACTGGCGCTCCTGATGTACCAGAAATCCCTGACCTACTTCACCACATCCCTCAAATCCAACGAGCTGATGATGGCCAGGCTGCAGAAGGGCCAGATCTTCCGCATGTATCCAGAGGATGAGGACCTGCTGGATGACGTGATCACGGAGATTGCCCAGGCGATCGAGATGAGCAGCATCTCGAGCGGCATCCTGGGTGACCTGATGGACGCCTTCGCTTCAATCATCTCCAACAACCTGAATGTGGTCATGAAGTTCCTGGCCTCGGTCACCATCGTCCTTGCCCTGCCTACGATGGTAGCCAGTGTCTACGGCATGAATGTCGCGTTGCCCTTGGGTGCACATCCCCATGCTTTCTGGATCGTGCTCGGCGCCTCCATGGTGGTGGCGTTGATGGTGGTGGTCGTCTTCTATCGCAAGGACTGGCTCTAAGGGGGCGGCCCCGAGGGTGTTCCGGGCAAGCCGCACCCTGGTCGGCGGCGGCCAGGCGGGGTGGCCGCGCTGGGGAGGACCTGGGTCCGCCTGGAAACGTGCTTCGGTGCGCCAAAACTGATTGCCCTGACCCAGGGCCGCCTGTATAATCGCCAAAGATGACCGCGCCTGCCCCCTCCGACGTCTTCCCGTGCCCGCAGTGTGGCGGGGAGCTCCACCCTGACGAAGGGCAGATCTTCCTGACCTGCCCATATTGCGGCTCTGCCGTCCACGTCGACAAGTCGCGCCTGGTCTTTCACTGGTACCTCGCCCCCACCCTGGACGAGGCCAAGGCCAGAGGCGCCTTGGCGCGCTGGATGGCAGGCAATGAGACGGTCAAGGACCTCGACCGCAAAGCTCGTCTGACTGGGATAAGCTTTGCCTACTTCCCGGTCTGGTGCCTCCGCCAGAAGCAGGCCGCCGGCGACGTCGCCCTGCTCGAACCCGCGGCGGCAACCTCCGTGACCGAGCTCAAGCAGCTGCGGTTGACCGCAGGTGATCTGCGCAAGTACGACTCCAGCCTCGACCCGCAGGCCGTAACCCCCACGGTCCCGTTCGATACTGTCGTGGGCTGGCTGGCAAGCCGCGGGGTGCCGCGGGACCAGATCGCCGAGGCCGCCCTGGTTCATCTGCCCCTGTACACCTGCAAGTACGATTACGCCGGACGGACCTATACGGCCGTGGTGGATGGCGCGACCGGCACCGTCTTCGCCAACATCTTCCCGGCCAAGGCGGAGGCACCCTACCTCATCGCAGGAGCGGCCGCCGCGATCACTTTCCTGTGTCTGGCGAGCATTCCGGTCGCCGGCTATCTGTTCTCTGGCTCGGCCGGGGCCGCGATTGGGCTGCTGATCTGTGCGGGGCTGGGCCTGGTGGCTGCGCCAGTGTTGTTTGCCTTTGGCGTCTGGGTGGCGGCCAAGGTATAGGCCCGGTGCTCCGACCGTGCCTTTGAGTCGCTGTCCGACCTTGGTGGAACTGACCCATGTCTACCGATGAGAAGATCACCGGGCTCGCCTGTCCCAACTGCAAGGGCAGGGTGGAGATTCCCGAGGGGCAGCGGATCGTCATCTGTCCCTACTGCGACCAACGCTCGCTGGTCCGCGGCGAACGGGGGGTGTTGCGCTACCAGGTGCCCCGGCAGATCGACCGCGACCGGGCCCTGGCTGCCCTCAAGGGGTTCATGAAGGGCATGAACCGGGCACCGGATCTGGCGAACAAGGCGCGCCTGACCGAGCTCTTCGTTGCCTATCTGCCGTTCTGGTCGGTCTGGGCCAAGGTGGCTGGATGGGTCTTCGGCGAGAAACGGATCGGGAGCGGCGAGCGCCAACACTACGAACCGCGCGAGGTGAAAGTTCTCAAGCCAATGAACTGGAATGCCCCGGCCTGCGACGTGGCCGAGTTCGGCGTGGAAACGGTCCGGATGGAGGGGCGGCCACTGCAGTCCTTCCAGGCAGCCGCCCTGCACGCGGACGGAATGGTCTTTGAGCCCGTCGGCTCATCGACGGATGGCGAGCGTCTGGCCGAGGCGACCTTCGGTCAGGCCGTGCAGGCAACGGCGCATCTGGATCGTATGGGGTCCGTGTTCTCCCGGCTCCTCAATCGGCGCGCCGGCCTGGTCTACTTCCCTCTCTACGTGGCCCGCTATGACTACCGCGGGCGCACCTACCAAGCTGTGATCGATGGGCACTCAGGCGAGGTTCTATACGGCAAGGCGCCCGGTAACACCTGGTATCGAGGTGCGGCCCTCGTCCTGGGCATGGCCATGGGTTCGCTGATCATGGTCGACGGGACCGCGCTAGCCTTCGCCTTGCTGAACCAGTCGAACGGTGACAACTCCTTCCTCTTCTTGTTCGCGCCTCTGGTCGTCGGGGCGGCCTTGATGTGGGCCGCCTACCGCCGCTTCCGCTATGGCGAGCAAATCGAGCACCGCGCGGCGAGCGCCCGGCGTCCCATGCAGAAGGGCTCATCCATGGCGCAGGTGTTGAACGAGCTCGGGGTGAGGCTGGAGCTATGAGCCAGAGCATCGAGCTCGTCGCGCTGAAGTGCGTCAAGTGCGGCACCGCGGTTCATGCAGCCCCCGACGAGGTTGCCTGGGCCTGTGCCAACTGCGGACAGGGTCTGCTGCTCGATGGGGAGAAAGGGCTGGTGCCCATCGAGGTTCGCTACGTCGCAGCCGCTCAGGAGAGTGGGGTGACGTGGAAGCCATTCTGGGTGGCGAGTGGTCGGGTCACATTCCAGCGCCGCATGACCTATGGCCGCCAGCAGGGACCCGACGAGAGGTGGCAGCAGCAGCAAGCCTTCGTCTTGCCCGCGTATGAATGCTCGCTGGAGGAGGCGGGCGCGCTGGGCATGGGATTCCTGCGGCAGCCTCCTCCTCTCGTGGCGGGACCCACGGGCATCCTCGAGCGCGTGACCGTTGATCCCCAGGGTGCCAAGGCGTTGGCGGAGTTCGTCGTCCTGACGGTCGAGGCGGAACGGCGTGACCAGCTGAAGGAGATCGCTTTCGAGCTAGCGCTCGATCCTCCTACGCTTTGGGTCTTGCCCTTTGCCCAGAAGGAAGGCAAGCTGTTCCTGGCTGTGGCGGGCTGAGGCTCGACCCAAACGGTCACGCTTCGAGATTGGACCGCAGGCGACGGACCATAGACCACTGACCATGGACCACCAACCGTGACCGAGCTTGGTGGTGGTTCTGAGGGAGGAGGGTTGTGCTTTACCGCCGGCTCCGGGGGTCGTTTCTGCCCCTCGGCGCGCTGACCCTGCTCCTGACACTCGGGGGGTTCTTCTTCTGCTCTCAGCAGCCTCACGTGGCCACACCAGCACCGACGCTGAGGGAGACAGAGGCCGGCTGGTACAGCCTTTACTTCACCGAACCCGCCGACCCAGCCAGCGAAACCCTGCGCGGCGGCCCTGACCAGGCACTGGCCGAAGCCATCGATGAGGCACGCTACTCGGTGGACGTGGCGATCTTCGACCTGGATCTGTGGAGCGTGCGAGACGCGCTCCTGCGGGCGACCCGCCGTGGGGTGACCGTCCGCCTCGTGACCGACACGGATAACATTCAGGAGCCGGAGATCTCCGCCCTGGCTGAGGCCGGGATCCCGGTCGTTGGCGACCGGCGAGACCCGCTCATGCATCACAAGTTCGCCATCGTCGACCGGCTCGACGTGTGGACCGGTTCGATGAACTTCACCGTGAGCAGCGCCTACCGCGACAACAACAACCTGATCCGGCTGCGGTCGACCGAGGTGGCCGAGGACTACGCGCGCGAGTTCGAAGAGATGTTCACCGAGGATCGGTTTGGCGCACTCTCGCGCGCCGATACGCCCCACCCGCTGGTCGCGATCGAGGGGCGCCAGGTCGAGGTTCTCTTCTCGCCCGATGACGGCGTGGCGGCGCGCATCCTCGATCTGCTGCGCAGCGCACAGACCAGCATCGACATGCTGGCGTACTCGTTCACCTCCGATGCGATCGGGGATGTCTTGCTCGAGCGGGCCGGGGCCGGTGTGCAGGTGCGGGTGGTTGTGGATGAGGGGCAGATGAGCGCGGCCGGATCGGAGTATGCCCGCTTGCGCCAGGCCGGGATCGACATCCGCCTGGACGGGAACGAAGGGTCAATGCACCACAAGGTCATTATTCTTGACGGGGCTGTCGTTCTGACCGGATCCTACAATTTCACCCGCAGCGCCGAGGAGTACAATGACGAGGCCGTGCTGATTCTGCATGACGCCGAGATTGCCCGGCGGTACCTGGAGGAGTTCGAGCGTCTGTTCGCCCAGGCTGGGCAGCCGCGGTCGCCGTAGGCTTGATTCTTCGTTGAGGAGAGGGAAAGGCAATGGACGACTACGAGAAGCTCGGTGTGTTCTACCTTGGACGGCCGTACTCGCTGGAGGACCAGAAGTCCAAGGAAGGATTGCTCCTCTACGATTCCAAGGACCTCGTGACCCATGCCGTCTGTGTCGGGATGACCGGGAGTGGCAAGACCGGCCTGTGCATCGGCTTGCTGGAGGAGGCGGCGATCGACGGTATCCCGGCCCTCATCATCGACCCCAAAGGCGATCTGCCCAATCTCCTGCTGACCTTCCCCCAGCTCCGCGGTGAGGACTTCCGGCCCTGGATCAATGAAGAAGAGGCGGGCAAGAAGGGTCTGACGCCCGACGCGTACGCTGACCAGCAGGCGGGGTTCTGGAAGAAGGGATTGGAGGATTGGGGCCAGGGGGGAGACCGGATCGAGCGGCTGCGCCAGGCGGCGGAGTTCGTGATCTACACGCCGGGCAGCAGCGCCGGACTGCCGGTCTCGATCCTCAAGTCATTTGCCGCCCCCGATCGGAGCCTCGTGGAGGATGGCGAGCTGTTGCAGGAGCGCGTCACCACGACCGTGACCTCCCTGCTCGGCCTCCTGGGGATCGAGGCCGATCCAATCCAAAGCCGCGAGCACATCCTCCTTTCCACGATCCTGAGTTGGGCATGGAGGCAAGGGCAGGACCTGGATCTCGCCTCTCTGATCCAGCATATTCAAAGCCCGCCGGTCAGTAAGATCGGCGTACTCGACATGGAGACCTTCTACCCCTCCAAGGATCGGTTCGCCTTGGTCCTGGCGCTCAACAACCTGCTGGCTGCGCCGGGCTTTGCGGCCTGGCTGGAGGGTGAAGCCCTCGACATCGGCCAGATGCTGCACACGCCCCAGGGCAAGCCGAGACACTGCATCTTCTCGATCGCCCACCTGAGCGACGCCGAGCGCATGTTCTTCGTCTCCTTGCTCCTGACCCAGGTGCTGGGATGGATGCGGCTGCAATCGGGGACGAGCAGCCTGCGGGCCATCCTCTACATGGACGAGATCTTCGGCTACTTTCCGCCAGTCGCCAATCCTCCTGCCAAGGCGCCCCTCCTAACGCTGCTCAAGCAGGCTCGCGCCTTTGGATTGGGCATTGTCCTGGCTACCCAGAACCCGGTCGACCTCGACTACAAAGGGCTTTCAAACGCCGGCACCTGGTTCATCGGCAGACTCCAGACGGAACGCGACAAAGCCCGGCTGATCGAAGGCTTGGAAGGCGCGGGCGCCGGCGCAGGGGCCAACTTTGACCGCCAAAGGACGGAGCAGATCTTGGCCGGATTGGGACCGCGCGTCTTCCTGATGAACAACACTCATGACGATGAGCCGGTGGTCTTCCAGACCCGCTGGACGATGTCCTACCTGCGAGGCCCGCTGACGCGCAACCAGATCAAGACGCTCATGGATCCGGTCAAGGCGAGCCAGCCTTCTGCAGTGGCTGCGCCTCAAGCCGTGGTCCAGCCCGCGGGCGCCCGCCCTCCGGCCGCACCGAGCGCGCCAGCCGCGGTCCCCGCTCCGTCCGCCACCGGGGAGCCTCCCTCCATTCCTCCAGAGGTCCCGCAGTTCTTTGTCCCTGTTCGTGGCGCAGCCCCGGCAGGAAGCGGTTTCGTCTACCGGCCGATGGTCTTGGGCGCCGCCAAAGTGAACTTCGTTGACGCCAAGGCGAAGGTCGACTACCTGCAGGATATCGTCTGTCTGACGGCCATCACCGACAGCGCCATCCCGGTGACCTGGGAGGGCGCCGAAGACGTCAGTGTGGCCGCCCGTGATCTGGAGAGGTCCGCCCGCCAGGGTGGACAGTTCGTCGAACCCCCCAGGGCGGCGGCCAAGGCCAGGAACTATGAGACCTGGCAGAAGGACTTCACTGCTTGGCTCGCCACCACCAGGACCTTGAGCCTTTTGAAGAGCCCAAGTGTGGGCCAGGTCTCGCTGCCCGGTGAGGCGGAGCGGGACTTCCGAGTCCGGCTGCAGCAGGAGACGCGCGAGCAACGCGACGCGGTGGCCGAGAAGCTCAAGGCCAAGTATGCGCCCAAGACGGCCGCGCTACAGGAGCGGCTGCGCCGCGCCCAGCAGACGGTTGATCGCGAGCAGGAACAGGTCCGTCAGCAGAAGATGCAGACGGCAATCTCTGCCGGATCCACATTGCTCGGGGCCTTCGTGGGTCGACGATTACTGAGCGCCACCACTTTGGGCAGGGCCACCACGGCCGCCCGTGGTGCGAGCCGCACTTTGAAAGAACAGCAGGACATCGGCCGGGCCCAGGAAGCGGTAGCCGCCGTGCAACAGCAACTGACCGCGCTCGACGAGGAATTCAAGGCCGAGATGGCCCAGCTCGGGGCCAAGATCGATCCCACCACCGAGGAGTTGGAGACGATCACCGTCAAGGCCAAGAAGACCAACGTCTCGGTCCAGTTGGTCACGCTAGCCTGGGTTCCGTACTGGCAGGCGGC
>CAZEMA010000081.1:0-11271 GCA_964513155.1 uncultured Anaerolineaceae bacterium | reverse complement strand
CCCCACCATCACATTGACTGTTCTCTTCTCCAGCCAGGCGGTCCTTGATCTTCCTGCTTTGCGCCCCTGCTCGGGGAGGAAGCGTAATGCGCTCGGACATGCCGAGCGCATTTGTGGATCGCGGCCTAGCGGATGCTGCGGGGCCTATCGGCCGAGGTGCATGGGCATGATCACGTGGAGGAAGTCGTCCCGGCCAACCGGGCGGATGACACCCGGCGCCGAAGCCCCGCTCGTCTCCAGGGCCACATTCGGCGTGTCGACCACGCCCAGGACGTCGAGCAGGTAGCGGACATTGAAGGCGATCTCGATGGGAGCCCCTTCGACCGTCGCGTCGACCACCGTCTCGTTCGATCCAGTCTGAGCGGCGGTGGCGGAGACTTCCACCGTCCCCGGCTCCAACTCGCCCTTTGGGGTGATGCGGATTCGGGCGGAATGGGCCGCCTCGCGGGCGAAGATGTCCGCTGCCTTACATGCTTTGAGGAACGCCTGGGTGGGAAGGATTGTACGCGTGGTGTGGCTGGTCGGGACGACACCCTGGAAGTCGGGGAATGTGCCCTCGATCAGCTGGGAGACGAGCTCGACGTTCTTCGCGCGGAAGATGACCTGGGCCCGATTGGGAGGCAGGGTCATCGAGACGGTCTCGTCGCCATCGGAGGCGACGCGGGAGAGCTCGGAGAGTGCCCGGCCGGGGATGATCGCCCGGATGGGGCCGGCGCTGGGGGAGGACAGGTGAGCGGTCCGGACCGAGAGCCGGAAGCCGTCGGCAGCGGCCATCGTCATCTCGCCAGCGTTGATCTCGACCAAGACACCTGTGAGAACCGGGCGGGCATCGTCGGTAGAGGCGGCGAACACGACCTGGCTGATCATCTCCCGTAGGTCGGCCACGTTGAGCATCAGATCGCTCTCCAGGTCGGAGGGCGGCAGGGGTGGGAATTCTTGGGCGTCGATACACTTGATGTCGTTATTGGACTGCCCGCAGTGGACGTTGAGGGTCTGGTTGCGGACATTGAGCTCCATGTCGACGCGGTCGTTGGGCAGGGCGCTCACCAGATCGGCGAAGGTGCGCGCCGGGACGGTCGTGGATCCCTCAGCCTCAATCTTGGCCCCGATCCAGCAGGTGATCCCGAGTTCGAGGTTGGTGGCCGAGAGCCGGAGCCGGCCGCTCTCCGTCGCCACCAGCACGTTGCCCAGGACAGGCAGCGTGCTACGCGGCGCCACGGCTCGGGTCACCAGGCTCAGACCATGGGAAAGGTTCTCTTGCAGGCAGGAAACCTTCATAGGGGAAGAGTCCTTGAGAATCTAGATGAGTCTGATGTCGAAGTATACAACGGTCGCAGCAGGGGAGCAACGTTCCCACGCCTATGCTGTAGGAGATGGCAGTGTCTGCCTGGGCCGCGGGAACCGGGGCAGGGCGGGTAGCGCAGGCAACGGGGCCAGCGCGCATCTGCGGTGCGTCGACACACCGTGCTGAGGCTGGCCGGTCCCGGTGCGGGCGGCGGGGCTCCGACGCGGGTCGGTGAAATGCCAGAGTCTCTCACCTCCTTATGCGACTCGAGAGGCCTCCCGCAAATGGTTCTGAGAGTCCAGGGGGCGGTCAGCGCTTGGTGGTCGCGGGGGGAGTGCCTCCCCCAGGGGGGGCGGCAGGCGGCCGAGCGTCGACCCCGAGGGTAACGGCCGGGCGGCAGACCAGGAAGCTCGCGATCAGGAGTTCGTTGTGCACCGTGATCGAGTGCGAGTTGACGGTCCAGCCACTGCCCCCCAACCGGGAGATCGCCGGGGTAAGCTCGGATACGATCTTGGACATCGCGCTGCGCAGCTCAGGCGCCTGATCGGCCATCGTCTCGAGGACGCCCGGCACTTTCAGCCGGTGAGTCAGGACGACTACCCGGTACTCGAGAGCACCATCCATGATCATCCTCACAAGGAACGCCACGTTGACAGGCAGGCACTCGTCTGTCCAGTAGTTTATGTGAGATCGGGCAGGCGGCACAATAGGGCCTTAGCATGCGGTGGGCCTGGCTGCCGAACCGCTCAAGACCCCTGAAGTCGTGGGAAAGGTGTTGACAGGCGGCAGGAAAAATAGTACAATTGTTCTAGATCCAGTGGGTGCACCGTACGTGAGACTGGCCACCCGGGCCGGAACTGGAAACTGCCCCCCACTGGCAAGGAGTCCCCCATGTACCACAAAGTCATCCTCGCTGGCAACCTCGGCCGCGATCCCGAGATGCGCTACACGCCTAGCGGCCAGGCGGTCACGAACCTATCCGTGGCCACCAATCGGACCTACACCGATAGCGGCGGCAATCAGGTCAAGCAGACCGTGTGGTTCCGCGTGTCGGTTTGGGGCAAGCAGGCGGAGTCCTGCCACCAGTACCTACGCAAGGGGCGGCCGGTACTCGTGGAGGGCCGCCTGAATCCCGACGACAACGGGAACCCCCGGATCTGGAAGGCGCAGGACGGTTCGCCACGGGCCTCGTTTGAGGTCACGGCGGAGACGGTGCGCTTCCTCGGCGGACGAGAAGAAGCTGGCGGGTTCGCCCAGGAGGAGGCCGAGCCCTCGGCGGCACCGACCACCGAGGACGAGATCCCCTTCTAGGCGTATGATGAAGTAGCCCTGCCTCCTGGAAAGAATTCGTATATGTGGTTGTTGGGGCCAAGCCCCAACCATCACATATACGGTTCTCTTCTCCGGGCAAGGCGGCTTCTCATTACCCTGCTAGTCGCTCACGTGGTTTCGATGCCGTCGCATCGCCGGCGCGCGTCTGCGGCGTGGCGCAACCAGCCTGTGCTCAACGCGCGGCGAAAGCAGGGTTGATACGGGGGCGAGCCCTCAGTGAGTCTCAGGGCTCGCCCTCCCGTGGTTGGAGGCGATCATGGAACCACCCTCTGCCGCGACTCCCGGGCGGGTGACGCTCGCCCTGCCGGGGGACCTTGAGCCGGTCTACGCCAACTTCGCCCTGATCAGCCACTCAGCTCAAGAAATGGTCATCGATCTGGCGCAGATCATGCCCCAGATCCCGCAGGCCAAGGTCAAGGTGCGGCTGATCATGACCCCGTTGAACGCCAAGCTGCTTCTGAGGGCGTTGGACGAGAATCTCTCTCGCTACGAATCGCGGTTTGGAACGATCAACGTGCCCGAAGGCAGTTCCCTGGCCGACCAACTCTTCCGGCCGGGGACGCCTGAGGCTCCTCCCGGGGAGTGAAGGCGGATGCATACACTCGAAGCCATTGGGGAACGGATCCGACAGCACCTGGAAGAGAAGAACGCGGCTCGCGATCGAGCCCTGCAGCACTCTCGGACCTTGATCCGGCATTGTGCCAACGCGATTCGGGCCGTCCACCGGGACGAGCGCCAGGAGGCGAGCTTGCATCTCCAGGAGGCCCGCGCCCTCGTGGAGGAACTACGGCATGGGCTGTCGGCCTACCCGGACCTCTACCACGCGGGCTACGCCCAGGACGCGCTCAAGGAGTACGCGGAGGCCAACATCACATATGCCTTGATCGGGGGGGAGCAGCTGCCCGACCCTGATGCGCTGGGGGTGGAGTACGCTGCCTACCTTGGGGCTCTGGGGGAGGCCGCCGGCGAGCTGCGGCGGCGCGTGCTGGACATCCTCCGCCACGGCCACAGCCAGGAAGCCGAACGGCTGCTCAGCGCCATGGATGACATCTATGGGTTGCTGGTGACGGTCGATTTCCCCGACGCCATCACCGGCAACTTGCGGCGTACGACCGACATGGTGCGTGGGGTGACGGAGCGCACCCGGGGCGACATGACCACCAGCTTCCAGCAGTATGAACTGAAGGTGGCCCTTAAGGCCGTTGAAGAGAAGCTCCAGCGGCCCTGAGACGTGCCGACCAGGACCATCTCCGCTTCAGAGGTCGGACAGTTCGCCTTCTGCGCTCGCGCCTGGTGGTACACCCGGCGGGGCGAGCCTTCACAGAATGCCGAGGCCCTGGCCTCCGGGATCGACTGGCATCGGGCGCATGGCAGGGGGGTCGTGACTGCGGGTTGCCTGCGGTGGGTAGGTGTGCTCTTCCTCCTGGCCGCACTTGCCGCTCTGGCAGCATACCTGACGACCCTGGCTCTTGGGTGACCGATGCCGCTGTTAATCCTGTTTCTGCTCCTCACCGGCCTGTTGCTCCTGTGGCTATCGCGACGGCAGCTGGCGGTCGCGGGGTTGCCACGCGGCCGCGTGATCTCCCTGGACACGCTGGAACTCACACCGCCGGAGCGCGCCCTCTACGACGCTGAGCTCGACTTAGTGGGGCGTCCCGACTATGTCGTCAAGCGCCGGTCGGAGCTCCTCCCGGTCGAGGTCAAGTCTGGTGCGGCGCCCAGCCAGCCCCACGTTTCGCACGTGCTGCAGCTCGCGGCCTACTGCCGCCTGGTTTCGACGACCCTTGGGTCCCGTCCCCGGCAGGGGGTGCTCAAGTATCTAGACCGGGCAGTGGCGGTGGACTACACCCAGAGGCTTGAAGTGGCCTTGCTGGACCAATTGGCGGAGATGCGCCGCTTGGGGAATCGGGCTCCCGACCGCTCCCATGACTCGCCGGAGCGCTGCCGGGCGTGTGGTCATCGAGAGGTATGTGATCAGCGCTTGATGTGACACCGTGCCTTCGGGCGCCTCCGCTATAATACCGTCCATGAGCAACATGACGCAGCCCCGCAGGATTGCCATTGCCTCCCACCCACAGTTGCCTGAGGCTGAGGCCCTCGGTGGGCAGTTGCTGGCCTACCTGACCGAGCGTGGCCTGGCCGCCGCCCACGCCTCGCTCTACGACGAAGGGCTTCGCGATCAGGTGCGGTCGGGCGCCTACGACCTACTCATCGCGCTGGGCGGGGATGGAACGATGCTGCGAGCCGGGCATCTGTGTGCGCCTTCAGGCTTGCCGATCCTGGGCATCAACGTGGGCCGGTTTGGCTTCCTGATCGAGGTTGGGCCGGGGGACTGGCAAAGCGCCCTCGAACGTGTCCTGGCCGGCGATTGCTGGCTCGAGCGCAGGATGATGCTGCGCACCGAGCAGTTCCATGAAGGCCGTTCGGCTGGCGTGTGGGAAGTCTTGAACGAGTGTGTCATCGGCCGAGGCGAGGTGGTGCGGCCGGTGCGGCTGGTCGCTGAGATTGACGGCCGCTACCTGACGACCTACATGGCCGACGCGCTGATCGTGGCAACTCCGACAGGATCAACGGCCTACGCCCTGGCGGCGGGCGGTCCGATCCTGCCGCCGGAGTTGCGCAACATCTTGATCATCCCCGTGGCTCCCCACCTTTCGGTGGATCGAGCGTTCGTGCTGCCGGAAGGCTCACGCGTCCGGGTGACGGTACAGACCGATCACCAGGCGTCGCTGAGCGCCGACGGCCAGCCCCCTGTCCACCTGGCCAGCGGCGACCAGGTCGAGGCGCGGGCGGGCGACCACGCCGCGCTCTTCGTGCGCATCCAAGACCCCGGCTACTTCTATCCCCACATCACCTCCTCTTTGAACCACAACCCAGCCGCTGGAGCCGGATGATGACGGAAGCGCCCTTCACCTGTGCTAATCACCCCGACCGAGCGACAACGCTGCGCTGCAACCGATGTGAGAAGCCGATCTGCAGCCAGTGTGCCATACTGACGCCAGTCGGCTACCGCTGCAAGGAATGTGTTCGCGGCCAGCAGGCCATCTTTGAGACGGCCAGGCCGATTGACTACCCGGTCGCCGCCATCCTCTCGGCAGTGGGCGTCGCGTTGGGTGCGGCGCTACTGAACTATCTGGGGTACTGGGGGCTCCTGTTGGCGCCCGTCGCAGGGGGCGGTCTGGCCGAGGTCGTCCGCTGGGCGGTGCGGCGCCGGCGAGGTCGGCGTTTGCCATTGGTGGCCGCTATCGGCGGAGCCCTCGGGGTGCTTCCCCTGGTTCTCTGTGCCTCCGGCTTGCTCCCCCTCTTCCGGGCGTTGGACGTGGCGGGTTTCGGTGCCGTCGCCTTCTCGATCCTATGGCCGATCGCTGACGGCGCCCTCATCATCGGCACGCTCTACTACCGTTTGAGCGGCATCCGGTTGTGACGGTTCCATGCTGGCTGAGCTGAACGTACAGGATTTCGCCATCATCGAAAGCCTGAGGCTCGAACTTGGCTCGGGCTTCGTTGTGCTTACCGGCGAAACCGGCGCCGGCAAGTCGATCATCATCGACGCCGTCGAGCTTCTCCTGGGCGGCCGGGCGGAAAGCACCATGGTGCGGGCCGAGACGTCTGCCGCGCTGATCGAGGGCACCTTCCGGATCGACCGGGAATCCGGCGAAGCCGTCCGTTCTTTGCTCGAGGCGGAGGGGTTGTTGGAGGAGCCGGCTACGGTCACCCTTGGTCGCGAGATCCGGCGCGAGGGGCGCAGCATCTGCCGGGTGAATGGCCGGAGCGTCAGCCTGGGGGTGCTAAAGGCGCTGGGGGAGCTGCTGGTAGACGTGCATGGGCAGTCGGAGCATCTCAGCCTGCTGCGCGTTCGGGAGCATCTTGACCTGCTCGACCGCTACGCCCAGACGGAGGATCTGCGGCGCGTGTTCGGTGAGGGCTACGCCGGCCTGAGCACCATTCAGGGCGAGTTGGCGAAGCTGAGGCAGAGCGAGCGCGAGGCTGCCCGCCGCGCCGACATGCTGACCTACCAGGCCAACGAGATCGAGGCCGCCTCCCTCCGGCCGGGCGAAGAGCAAGCACTGCTGGAGGAGCGGACCCGGCTGGCCAATGCCGAGCAGCTGGCCGAGTTGGCCCAGCGGGCGATCGCGGCGCTCGATGAGAGCCCTGAGGAAAGCGCCCCCGCTTCAGATCTCCTGGGTCAAGCGGCGGAGGCTCTGGCCTCCCTGGCGCGGGTGGACGCCAGCATGGCGGAGACCCAGGCCGAGACCCAGGCGCTGGTCGAGCAGGTGGGGGATTTAGCCAAGAGGCTTCGCGTCTACCGCGAGGCCATCGAGTTCAACCCTCGCCGTTTGGATGAGGTCGAAGAGCGGATCGGCCTGATCCGGTCCCTGGAGCGCAAATACGGCGGGAGCGTTGAGGCCGTGCTGGCGCATGGCAAGGCCGCTCAACAGGAACTGGATGCCATCACCCATGCCGAGGAGCGCATCCGCACGCTTGAGTCGGAGGAGGGGTCGGCCTTGGAGCGCCTGGGGCAGGTCGGCTCGCAACTCTCGGAGGCGCGCCAGGAGGCAGGCGTCCAGCTGGCCGCCGCGATCGAGACGGAGCTGACCGACCTTCGCATGGCAGGGGCCCGCTTTGGTGTGGACATCTCCTGGGACGACGAAGCCGATGGTATCCCCCTGGGCGATCGGCGAATCCGCTTCGGGCCAGCGGGGCTAGACCGGGTCGAGTTCCTGGTGGCGCCCAATCCGGGGGAAGGCCTCAAGCCTCTGGTGAAGACTGCCTCGGGCGGCGAAACCTCCCGGCTGATGCTGGGGCTAAAAGGGGTGCTGGCCCGCGCTGACCGCACGCCAACGCTGATCTTCGACGAGATCGATCAGGGGATTGGGGGCCGGGTGGGCGCGATCGTCGGGCAGAAGCTATGGGGTCTGGCCAGGAACCATCAGGTTCTGTGCGTGACGCATCTGCCTCAGCTGGCAGCCTTCGGCGATCAGCATTTCCGCGTCGAGAAGAAGGTCCGAGGCGGCCGGACGGTGACGATGGTCGGGCCCATGACCGAGGAAGAGCGGAGGCAGGAGCTGGCCCAGATGCTGGGCGGGGTGAGTCCCGCCACGCTGGAGAGCGCGGCCGAGTTGCTGAGAACCGCGGGGGCTGCCAAGAAGGCCGGCGCCTAGGCGCAAACGTCATGTGCTAGGAAGGGGCTGACTCAATAGCCCAATCCCGGCAGTCGCTCTCCGACTTGGGGCCGCATCGGGGGATGTTCCTGCTCGACTGTTGGGAGAGCCCCTTCTTCTTCCCTAGGCCTCGACCTCTTCCTCGACCTTGACCTTGGCCTCGCCCTCCTGCCGGCGGAAGACCACGGCAGTCTCCCCCTCAGGCACATCGACGAGGACCTTGTCGCCGGGGGCGAAGTCTCCGCGCAGGAGCTGCACCGAAAGCGGGCTCTCAATGTGCTTCTGCAACGCGCGCCGTAGGGGCCGGGCGCCGAAGGATGGATCGTACCCCTCCCGCGCCAGCCACTTGCGGGCGCTGTCGGTCAGCTCGACCGTCAGGTGATGCTCGTCCAGCCGCTCGCTGACTTCCTTCATCTGCAAGTCGACGATACGCTCCATTTGCTCGAGAGAGAGCGGCGAGAAGACGATGATCTCGTCGATCCGGTTGAGGAATTCTGGCCGGAAGGTATCCTTGAGCGCCTTCTCGATCTTCTCCTCGGCCTGGGAGGCCTTGCCTTCCCCTTCGCGGCGCAGGAAGCCCAGGCTGCCGGAGCGGGTGACGAACTCGGTGCCCAGGTTGGAGGTCATGATCAGCACCGTGTTTCGGAAGTCGACGGCGCGGCCCTGGCCATCGGTCAAGCGGCCGTCGTCGAGGATCTGGAGCAAGGCATTCCAGACCTCGGGGTGCGCCTTCTCGATCTCGTCGAAGAGGACCACCCGGTAGGGCCGGCGACGGACGGCCTCGGTGAGTTGGCCGCCCTCTTCGTAGCCGACGTAGCCGGGAGGGGCACCGAACAGGCGCGAGACGGTGTGCTGCTCGCGGTACTCGCTCATGTCGACCCGCACCAGGGCGTCTTCGTCGTCGAAGAGGAACTCGGCCAGGGCCTTGGCCATCTCGGTCTTGCCCACGCCGGAGGAGCCTAGGAAGATGAAGGATCCGATGGGGCGGCGCGGGTCCTTTAAGCCGGCCCGGCCGCGGCGGATGGCATCCGCCAGAGCGTGAATTGCCTCCTCTTGGCCGATGATGCGCTCATGCAGTCGCTCCTCCATCTGGAGCAGCCGCTCGGATTCGGCCTCCAGCATCTGGCTGACCGGGATGCCGGTCCACTGAGCGACGACCTCGGCGATATCGCTCTGGTCAACCATCTCGTCGAGCTGGTGTTCGGACTCCCAGGTGTCGCGTTTGGAGTTGAACTCCGTCTCCAGGCGCAGGCGCTGGGCCTTCTTATCGGCGGCGCGCTCGTAGTCGCGTTCGAGTCCGGCCTTCTCCTCTTCCGCCGCCAGCCGGTCGATCTCGACCTTTCGCTCCTTCAGATCAGGCGGCAGGGAGTAGAGGGCGACCCGCAGTTTGGCTGCGGCCTCATCCATCAGGTCGATCGCCTTGTCCGGAAGAGAGCGGCCGGTGACGTAGCGTTGTGAGAGCTTGGCTGCCGCGACCAGCGCCTCGTCCGTAAAGCGCACCTTGTGGTGGGCCTCGTAGCGGTCGCGCAGGCCACGCAGCATCTCAATGGTCTCGTCCACCGACGGCTCATCCACATAGACCGGTGCGAAGCGGCGTTCGAGGGCGGCGTCCTTCTCGATGTACTTGTGGTACTCGTCCAGCGTGGTCGCGCCGACGCACTGCAGCTCGCCGCGGGAGAGCGCGGGTTTGAGCATATTGGAGGCGTCCATGGCGCCCTGGGCCGCGCCTGCGCCCACGACGGTGTGCAGCTCGTCAATCATCAGGATGACGTCGCCTTCGGAGCGCTGGATCTCCTCGATGGAGGCCTTCAGGCGCTCCTCGAACTCGCCCCGGAATCGCGAGCCGGCGATCATGGCGCCCAGGTCGAGGGAGATCACGCGCTTGCCCGTGAGGATCTCGGGTACGTCGTTGTTGGCGATCTTCTGGGACAGGCCTTCGACGATGGCTGTTTTGCCCACGCCCGCTTCGCCGATCAGCACCGGGTTGTTCTTTGTCCGTCGGCAGAGAATCTGGATGACGCGCAGGATCTCCTTGTCGCGGCCAATGACGGGGTCGAGCTTTCCCTCTTTGGCCAGTTGGGTCAAATCCCGGGAATACTTCTCGAGGGTGCGGTAGCGGGTCTCGGCCTTGCGGTCCGTCACGCGCTGGCCGCCGCGGATGTCTTTGACGGCGTCATAGACGCGATCCTTGGTGATTCCTTCTTCGGCCAGTAGGCGAGCGATGGCCGTGTTGCGTTCGGAGAGGATGGCCAGAAAGATGTGCTCGGTCGAGATATACTCGTCGTTGAGGCGGTTGGCCTCTTCGTTGGCCATGTCGACGACGCGCTTGACGCGCGGGGTGATGAAGATCTGGCCTGCGCCGCCGCCATAGATGTTCGCCTTAGGGCTGCTGCGGAGCTGCTGGTCGATCCGCTCCGTCAGGCCTTCGCTGTCAATGTTGAGCTTCTCCAGGATTTGTGGGATGACGCCCTGGGGCTGCTCGATCAGCGCCAGGAGAATGTGCTCGGTGTCAATCTGGTTGTGCCCGTAGCGCTGGATGATCTCCGCAGCGCGCTGGGCAGCGTCCGAGGCCCGCTCCGTGAACCGGTCAAAACGCATCATAGGAGCCTTCCTTCAAGTTCCCTTGTGCCGGGGTCCCTTGTAGGAGATTATAGCATCCGGCGCCCCACAATCATGGGCTGGGAACGTTAGAAATGCATCGGAAATGGCTGGCGGCCACAGGTTAGCGCCAGAGTCCTAACATAAAGCAGATGCTCATGGTCCGATTCACCAGCTCCGGCACAGGCGCGTAATCTCAGGGGCCAAGGAGCATCCGACGGATTGACCCAAGCGTCGCGGGAAGGAGACCTGAGATGGATATGCTGATCACATTCCCCGGAGGGGCCAAGGTAGATGCCAGCTTCGGCCTCTACACGGTTCACACTGACCAGCCCCCGCACGGCGGAGGCGAGGGTAGCGCCCCCACGCCCTTTGCCACGTTCCTGGCGGCGCTTGGTACCTGCGCTGGCTTCTACGTCTTGGGCTTCTGCCGGCAGCGCAACCTCCCCACCGAGGGAATCCGCCTGATCCAGCGGGCGCATTCCAACCCTGACACAGGCATGGTGGAGAAGGTCGAGCTGGAGATCCAGGTGCCGGAGGATTTCCCTGAGAAGTACCGGCCGGCCCTCGTCCGATCGGCCGAGCTGTGCGCGGTGAAGAAGCACCTGGAGCACCCACCTGAGTTCCAGGTCTTCACGCTGGCGACTGCGCCAGGGGGGTAGGACCCCGGCCCCTTCGGTGTCCCGCACGCTTGGCGAAACCCACCCCGACTGGGTCTCTAGCAGGCTGCTGAAAAAGGCCACCCCAAGGAAAGAAGTAGGTATATGTGGGGGTGTGGGCGAAGCCCACACCCCCACATATACCGATTCATCTCCTCCGGGTTGGCATTTTCAGCAAGCTCCTAGGGCATCCCATCCGCTGTACAATCGAGGGTGGAGGTTGGAAATGGGCCGT
>CAZEMA010000080.1:0-11285 GCA_964513155.1 uncultured Anaerolineaceae bacterium | reverse complement strand
CAGGCAGCGCCCGGCACGGGCCCTCGCGGCGGACGTCTGGCGAGAAGGGCGAATGTCAGGACCAGCATGTCCAGACAAGCTCGCGGGAAGGAAACTGCAAGAGGTCCGGCTGCCGGCCGCCAGCGATGCGGGAGACATCCTCGCTGGTGGAGGAGATGCCATGGAAGACGGCGAACGTTGGCTGAGACCGAGGGTTAGGGTAGAATTGAACACCAGAGGAAGGTGAGTTGGTCAAGGACCGCAAGCGAAGGGATCAGGCCAGCAGCACGCGCCGTCGGGCGGCCGCGGCGGACGCTCGGATGCGAGCCCTGCACCGGGCGACATTGAGCCTTTACTCCGATCTGTCGCTTGATGGCGTTCTGCAGCGGATCATGCAGGCGGCCCAAGAGCTCTCTGGTGCCCGCTATGCTGCGCTGGGCATCCCTGGCGACAAGGGTGACCTCGAGAAGTTCATCTTCCTCGGCCTGAGTGAGGAAGATGCCCAGAAGATGGCGGAATTGCCGACCGGCAAGGGCCTGCTGGGCGAGGCCCTCCGCACCGGTAGGAGCTTGCGAATCCCCGAGATCTCCGATGATCCGAGCTCTATCGGCTTTCCGCCAGGCCATCCCCACATGCGCTCCCTTCTAGGCGTCCCCATCGCCGCGTATGGCCGGCCCCTGGGTCACATCTTTCTCACTGACAAGCAGAACGCCACGGAGTTCAGCGAAGAGGACCAGCAACTGATCGAAATGCTGGCCGCTCACGCCGCCGCGGCGATCGAAAACGCCCGACTGCACCGACAAGTCCTGGGCAGCCAGGCCGAGCTCACCCAACGGAACGAAGAGCTCGCCCTTGTCAACAGCATGGCCTCCGCCGTAGGCTCCTCGATGGACCTCGACGACTTGATGGAAGTGATGCTCGAAAGGGTTACGGGTCTGTTCGAAGCGGCGGCGGGGGAGATCTTCTTGCGCGAAGAGGGGGAGAACATCTTCCGGCTGGCCATTCACCGCGGCCTCGCCCCGGCGGCATTCTGGGAGACCGACCGCTTCCGTGTGGGCGAAGGCATCATCGGGGCCGTGGCGGAAACTGGCAAGCCTGCCTGGTCGATCAACCTGGCGGACGAGCCACGCTTCCTGCGCAAGGCGGTCGTCGAGGCCGGTTTCGGCACTCTTGTGGCCGTGCCGCTCACGGCCCGTGGCCGGGTGGTCGGCATCCTCAGTCTGGCCTTCCTGGGAGAGAGGCCGATCAGCCCGAATGACCTTGGGCTGCTGGAAGCAGTCGGGGCGGGGGTGGGCATCGCCGTTGAGAACGCTCGGCTCTACCGACAGGCACGACGTCTGGCCGTCTTGGAGGAACGAGAACGGATCGGCATGGACTTGCATGATGGCATCATCCAGTCGATCTACGCAGTCGGCCTGACGCTCGATTACGCGCGCATGCTCGTCCGGGAAGACCCTCGGGATGTAGCCAGCCGACTGGAGGAGGCCATTGATGGCCTGAACGCGGTCATTCGCGACATCCGGGCCTACATCCTCGACCTCCAACCGGCGCGCTTCCAGAAAGCTGATCTTGCCGAGGGTCTGGGCACACTCATCCGCGAGTTCAAGGCCAACACCCTCGCCGAGGCTGAGCTCCAGATTGAGCCGGAGGTCTTGGGGAATCTCGACCGCGTGACCTCGGCGGCGCTGTTGCGCATCGCCCAGGAAGCGCTGGCCAATGCTGGCAAGCACGCCCACGCCAGCCGAGTCCTGGTCAGTCTGCGACAGCTGGATGGCCGGATTGCCCTGCACGTGATCGACAACGGGCGCGGCTTCGATCCCCGGAAGCGCAAGACCACCTTAGGGCACGGTCTGTCGAACATGAGCGAGCGGGCTCGCCAGGTCGGGGGCGAGCTTGAAGTCGCTTCAAGCCCCGGCGAGGGCACGACCGTAACCGTCTGGTTGCCGATTGCACGTCAGGCCCCATACCAGGCCCCTCGCGCCTCCTAGGCGCGTGATGAAAGAGCCCCGTTTCTCCTGGAAAGAATTCGCATATGGGATGGTTGGGCCTTTGCCCCAACCATCCCATATACGGTTCTCTTCTCCAGGCAAGCCGGTTTCTCATCACCCTGCTAGTCCTCATCCTTCGAGAGAGTTCCCGCCTTCCCGCCGGGAGGAGCCTTGGGGGGTGTTGCCCGCAGGCATCCTGCTTGCTGGAAACCGTTCTTGATGCCTTTGCGGCACAAGAGCCTCCCGTTCCCCCGCGTGACAGGTTGCCCGATACATCAGGAAGGAATCCACTGGAGGCGGGGTGAGCGGCAACCTATACTGGGCATACGCTGCGGGGGTCCTAGGTGGGTGTTGCACACGTCTATATCGTTGAGGAGCACCCTTCCGTTCGCCTTGCGCTCGTCGACCGGCTTCGCCATGCAGTGGAGGTCCAGGTCATCGGGCACAGCGGCGACGCTCAAGAGGTGCTGACGGCGCTTGAGACCGCCAAGCCCGATGTCGTCTTGATTGAGGTCAAGCGCAGCGATGGGCTCGGGCTGGAGATCGTCCGCCGGGTGGCTGGGCTGGAGAATGCGCCCCGGGCCGTCGTTCTCACGTCGTACGGTTCGCCCTGGGAGGAGGAGGCGGCATACAGGGCGGGCGCCGCCGGCTACCTCTTGAAGGATCTCGACGCAGACGAGCTCATCCGCCGGATCGTCGAGTTGGCCCGGCGCTGACCGCCACAAGGCTCCAAGAGCGTCATGTCCCCCGAGGATCCGGGGGACATTTGCTTTTGGGCAAGTGCGCCCCCAGCCGGGTGGTGGTGAGTTGTGAGCAGTTGGCGCGGAGATACCGGGTGACCGCTGAGGAAACGGTTCGAGACTTCATCGGGCTCCGCCCACCTTGTCGGTTGACCCGCTTCGTCGTAAGATTAGAGGATCGGAGGTGGGGCTATGCCGTTGACCCAGAAGTATCGCACGATGCATCGGCGCCAAAGGAGGCGCCGGAAGTTGTGGGAGCTCAAGGCGAAGCTCGCTCAGACGACGGACCCCAAGAGCAAGAAGAAACTGCTGCTGAAGATCGAGCGGCTTTCGCCCTGGGATCAAGTGCTCGGCAAGTGAGATCTCCAAGGCCGCGCGCGTACCGGGCCGCCGGCGGATTGTCCGCCGGCGGCCCGGGTGTTTCGGGTGGAAAACGTACGGTGGGGTTCGCCGGATTCCCCCGTTGGAGCTAGAGCTTGTGTGAGACGAAGAAGGCCTCCACCACGTTCTTCAGCTCGCGGGCCGAGAAGGGTTTGGTCAAGTAGGCGTCGGCACCGGCATGGTGCGCCGCGGCGATGTCCTCGGGCATCCCCTTGGCGCTGACGACGATGGTGCGGATGCGCGACCATTCCGGGCGGGAGCGGAGACGGCGCAGGAAGGCCAGGCCGTCCACGCCCGGCATCATCACATCGGTCAGGATGAGATCCGGGGTCAGGCGTTCCAGGATCGACATTGCCCCGTGCACGTTTGGCGCGGCATGCACGTCGAAGCCTTCGGCTTCGAGGATGTCGTGAAGCGCCGAACAGAAGTCGGGTTCGTCGTCGATGAGCAGGATCGAAGGTCTCAACGGAAAACCTGCTGCCCTAAGAGTCGACATGAAGACCAGATCCCGGTCGCTTGGGTCGGGCCTTCCCATGTCATTCTATACCGTCGTGGATGCCGCGCCTCCATGACTCTAGGGCTACACGGAAACCGCCACCGCTGTCCCTGGAACCGGTCGATGGGGCAGATATTGGGGATGGCCAGCGCGCTGATGTAAAGGAAACCTTACAAGGGCGGGAGTCAGGCTGCAATGTCGGGCGGAATCAAGACCGGCCGGGTACGATCCTTTCAAACTGACTCAAGGAGGCGCGCCAGAAGTGGCTGGGAAAGCAGCGACTCGGATAACGAGTCGCGGGGACCTGGCATACGATCATCTCCGTCGGGCAGGGGAGTCTAGCCTCCCAATCTGTCAGGCGTAGGCGCTGACGTCTTTGCCCGGGGTCACGGTCGAGGATCTATTGTGGCGTGAAGAAGACAGGGGAAAGTGACCGGCCGGGCCGGGAATCTCCTGCCTTCGTCCGGGCCGAACCCGGCTTGCCGGCCAAGAACCGTAGGCTCGGGCATAGCCGCACCCCATAGCGTCCCACCGCTGACAGGGGCATCAACAGAGACGCGGGAAACAAATCCCTATGTAGGTCCCGCAGGGTTGCAGGCTGATTTCCCAGACTGTCAGGCTCCAGGCTTCGCAGACCCTGCCCGCCTTTGCGGGCATTCCGACTAGGCTGGAAGGCGGACGTCCCAGCCACTGCCGCGCAAACTGGCTGTGCTGGCAGGATCGCCGAATCGCAGACACTCGTGCAGCCAGCCGCGGTGTGGGTCAGATTCGGATCCGCTGATGAAACGGCTCTGCTGCCTCTCGAGGTCGACCTGCAACTGGGGGATCGGTTGGGGGCACTGACCGGGGTTGGGGTCGTCCGTAGCGTCGGCGGTGAAAGGGGGAGCAGTTCCCGCCGCTACCTCGCCGACCAGGACCACCGCCGGCATTCTTGCCTGACCAGATTGGTACACTCTCTATTGCCACGTTGGCGCAGCCTGTGGCCGATCGGATCGCTGGAGGGCATCCTACCCTTCAATGGGCTCTGGCGGGTGGCGGGCGAGGAGCTGGAGAGAGCATTTGAATCAAGCTGCCGGACCCACCCGGGGTCCGGCAGCTTGATTCAAGTCTGGAGCGTCAGCTCAGGCGCACGCCGCGTGACTCCACGCAACTGCCCACCGCCTGTTTCGAGACGACGATCCTGGCCGCGGGAGGGGAATTCGGACATCCCCGGATCTCGAGGCCAAGCGCCTCAGGACAGGGCTTCGAGTTCATCGAGCAACTGGTCGATCGTCTCCATGGCCCGCTGGACGGGCTCGGGCGTAGTCATATCCACACCGGCCAGTTGCAGCAATTCGATGGACGGCGCCGAGGAGCCGCAGCTCAGAAACTTCAAATAGCGATCGACGGCAGGCTGACCCTCGTCAAGGATCCGCTTGCTCAAGGCGATGGCGGCTGACAGGCCTGTGGCGTACTGATACACATAGTAGTTGTAGTAGAAGTGGGGGATGCGTGCCCACTCCAGGGCGATGTCCTTGTCGAGGACGACTTCGGGCCCCATGTAGTGGGCCACCAGGTCGTAGTAGCGCTGGCTGAGGTTGTCGGTCGTCAGGGGCTCGCCGGCTTCGGTCGCCTGATGGATGTCCAGCTCAAACCGGGCGAACATGGTCTGTCGGATGATGGTGGTCCGGATGTCCTCCAATTGCTGGACGATCAAGCGTTTGCGCAGGGAGACCTCCGGCCGGGTCTCCAGCAGGTGGACGGTGAGCAGTGCCTCGTTGAGGGTCGATGCGACCTCGGCCAGGAAGACGGTGTAGCCGCCGTAGATGAAAGGCTGGTTGTGGCGAGTGAAGTAGGAATGCATCGAATGACCCAGCTCATGGGTCAGGGTATACATGTCCTCCAGGCGGTCCTGGTAGTTGAGCAGGACGAAGGGGGCGGTGGCGTACGCGCCGCCGCTGTAGGCGCCGCTCCGCTTGCCCAGGTTCTCGTAGATGTCGATCCAGCGCCGGCTAAACGCCTGCTCCAGCACCTCGCCGTAGGCGGGACCGAGGCGAGCGAGGGCCGCCCGGACGGTCTGGCGGGCTTCGGGGAAGGGCAGGCTGATGTCGACCTCCGGGATGAGCGGCGCGTACAGGTCGTAGACGTGCAGCTCGTCCAGACCCATCATCCGCTTGCGCACGGACAGGTATCGGTGGTGGCGGTGCAAGTTGGCTTCGACCGTCGAGATCAAGTTGGTGTAGACCTCGACGGGGATGTTGTTGGGCTTGAGGGCCGCCTCGAGTGTCGTCTCGTAGTGGTGGATGCGGGCGTTGACGACGTGGCTGCGCATGGCGGCTGCCAGCGTGGTCCCCAGCGTGTTGCGCACGCCCTGGTATGAGCCGTAATAGGCCTGGAAGGTGTCGCGCCGGACCCTGCGGTCCGGGTTCTCCATGTATCTCCGGTAGCGGCCGTGGGAAAGGCTGATGGATTGTCCCTTGTCGTCCTGGATTGCGGGGAAGCTCAGGTCGACGTCCGTGAGCATGCCGAAGATCTCGCGCGGGGCGCGGGTGACGTCCATGTGCAACGCCGCGACGTTCTCGACCTCGGCCGAGCGCACATGGGGACGCTGCCGAGCGATCTCCTCCAAGGCGAACCGGTATATCGCCAGACTGGGCTCCTGTCCGAGCCAGGCGTGAATCGTCTCGTCGGGCAACCCAAGAATCTCGGGCTCGATGAAGGCCAGTGTCGCCTGCACTCGAGCGACGAGAGCGCCGGACCGTTCTGTAAGGGCCTGCGCAGCCGGATCGCTGCTGTCCGAGTCTTTGCGCTGGATGGCATAGACATGGATCTGGTCAAGCTGTTGGTTGACCTGGTCACGCAGTTGAAGGGTGTGCAACAGGCTGGCGGCGTTCTCCCCGACCTTGCCCTCGAGGGCAACGATCTCCGGCAAGAGCGCCTCAAGTTGGACGATCGCCTGCTGCCAGCCCGCGTCGTCGGGGTAGATGGTGGTCAGATCCCAGGTGAACTCGACGGGAATCTGGCTACGGTGGGGGACGCTCTGGGTTTCGGGCATGGGTGCACCTGGGTTTCAGCAACAGTGTCGCGGCTGCGAACACGCGGAGTGCCGTTGTACTGAGATTGTGGACGGAGCGGTTGGGCCGGATCGAGGTTCTTGCATAGAGCGCCGCTGTCATTCGGGAGAGGGCTAGGTCAGATGGGGAACAGGCTGCCGGGAACGCGGAGCCGACACGGAGCCTCGGGAGTGCCCCCACGGGGATTCGAACCCCGGTTTAGGCCTTGAAAGGGCCGCGTCCTGGTCCTCTAGACGATGGGGGCGTCGGGCGCGGTATTCTACCATGCGGACGCGAAGGGGGTCAACGAAACGCCCTCGCCGGCTGCTTGTTCGAGCCGTCCCTGAGACACAGGACCCTCCTGGTGGTTCCCCACCGGCGGCAAGGCGTTCACCTGACCTGCGTCAGCTGTCCGTGCTCCAGACTGGCCGGACGCTCGAATCTCAGCCGCCGGACTTGCGGCGCGAGCGGCCGCCGCGGAAGGCAGGGGCTGTGATGGCATGGATCGAACACAACCGGACGTCTAGCATCCGGGAGCGAAGGCGCGGATCGATCTCGTCCAGCGAGTCGGCGGTGGTGATCACCGTGGGCAGCGCCGCGTTGTAGCGGTGATTGAACAGCTGGTAGAGCTTCTCCCGCACCCAAGGTGTCATGGCCTGGGTGCCGAGGTCGTCGAGAACGAGCAGGGGGGTCGTGCGGATCTCCTCAAACCGGCGGTCGTAGGAGACCGTGCTGGTCGGGCTGAAGGTCGCCCGCAGGTGGTCCAGAAGGTCTGGGACGACGATGAACATGACGGGAAAACCCTCGCTGGCGCGGTAGTTGGCGATGGCCGCGGCCAGGTGAGTCTTGCCGCAGCCGTAAGGACCGGTGAGGACAAGCCAGCCTCGGGGATCTTCGGCGAATGCCCGGGCAGACTCGAAGGCCTTCTCGAGGCTCTTGAGGTCGGTGGGAGAAAGCTTGTCACCCGGACGCATGTTGAAGGTGCCAAAGGTCTGCTGAGAGTGAACCTCGAGGGAGGAGAGCTCGTGCTGGCCGCGATCGTCCTGGGGGCGGCGGTAGTCGGGTGCCTGGATGTGGACATGGGCTACCAGATCAGGGTCCATCAGGCGTGAGCGCACGCGGCCCTCGATCTCTTCCAGCGCCAGGTTGGTGGTGGCGACGAGAGGCAGCCGATTGATGTAGCGGTAGTTGAGGATCTGGAAGAGCTTCTCCCGCGCCCATTCGGAGGTGCTCTGCGTGCCGAAGTCGTCGAGCACCAGGAGAGGGGCCTGCCGGATCTGCTCGAAGCGCTCCTCGAAGGTTACATCCTCGGCCTCGTAGGCGAAACGCAGCGAGTCCAGCAGGTCGGGGACTGTGAGGAACAGGGTGGGCACGCCGAGGCTGACGCACTCGTTGGCGATGGCGGCGGCCAGATGAGTCTTGCCACAGCCATAGCCGCCCTGGATGAGGAGCCAGCCCTGCAGGGAATGGGCGAAGGCGAGCGCCAGGTTGAAGGCGCGTTCGATCGAGGCTTGCTGCTCTTGCCCGAGACCCATCCGGCCGCGGGGCTGGAAGGTCTCGAACGTCAGTGACTGGAGCTCGTCGAGCCGGCTGAGGCTGAAGAGGCGGTTCCGGATGCGGGAGCGCACCTCGGACTGGCGGCAGCTGCAGATCTCCACACGGCCGAAATCGGGATGACCCAGGGGGACGTCCTGGCGCAAGTAGCCGGTGCCATGGCAAACAGGGCAATCGGGCTGCCCCAGGCGATCGTGGCTCGGCGGAGGGCCGGCTCCGTCAGTGCTCGATGAAGTCGGCGAATTCGCCCTCGATGTAGCGGCGGCGAGCCTTTTCAGAGTCTCCTCGATCTTCTCGTTCATCCCTGCCCCTGGTGCGCCAGTCCTCGAGAATCGCCTGGACGTAGCGCCATTTGCGAACGTTGTTCTCCACGGCGATGTGCATGGCCTCTTCGATCCAGCTTGCCGGGTAGGTCTCCTCGGCGTCGCGGAGGGTCTCGGCGATCATCGGTGTCAGCGGGCCGATGTTCTGCTCATATAGGCTGAAGATGTTCGGACGCTCGGCCCGAAGCTCCCCCGGCGTTCCCGTTTCGCCGCTGGGCTGCCAAGCGCCGCGTTGGATCGCCGAGACTGCGGCGCGCCCTTTGGGGGTGTTGAGGAAATAGTAGGCCTCGCCGGAGGGGTCGCTCTCGGGGGACACCCGGATGAGGCTGCCCCGGGCGACCGCCCGCTCCAGTGCTTCCTTGAGGACATCGTCCGGCTTCCTGCTGGAAGAGGCCATCCCACCCAGGAGCACCTCGTCGCCCAGCATCTCCGAGAGCGTCAGATAGCGGAAGGTGCCTTCCTTGTTGGTGAGGGCCCAGAAGGCATACAGCGTGACCTTGAGCTCGGCCAGATCGTCGATCGCCGGCAGCAGGTCGCTGAAGAACAGGTTGGGGACGGGGGTCACCCGCAGCTTGCCTTCCGGGAAACCTGGGAAGCCTGACGAGGGTTTCATGCGGCTTGGCTACGCTGGCCCGGTGGGACCAGGGCCGCCCCGGCGGGTCTCAGCGTTCTCGAACTTGGCCAACGTCTTGCGGAAGACGAGCTCGACGCTGCCGACCGGTCCGTTGCGGTGCTTGGAGACGATGATCTCGGCGATGTTCTGCTTGAGGGTGTCGGTGTCGTACTGATCGGGCCGGTAGATGAACATCACGACATCGGAGTCCTGTTCCAGGCTGCCCGACTCGCGCAGGTCCGAGAGAACGGGGCGTTTGTCGGAGCGCTGCTCGACGGCCCGGGAGAGCTGCGCCGCCGCCAGGACGGGAACCTTGAGCTCGCGGGCCAGCACCTTGAGATTGCGGGAAATGTAGGAGACTTCCTGGACCCGGTTATCCATCCGTGTGTCCCCGGTCATCAGCTGAAGATAGTCAACGATGATCAGGTCTAGGCCGACCTCCATGTGTAGGCGCCGGCACTTGGTGCGGAGCTGGAGCGGGGTGATGGCCGGTGTGTCGTCCAGGTAGATGTGCGTGTTGCCCAGCGCGCTGACCGCCTGCGTGAAGAGCGGCCACTCGTCGTCATGAATGTCACCCAGCCGCAGCCGCTGGGAGTCGATGGATGTCTCCTGGGCCACCAGGCGTTGGACGAGCTGCTCGTTGGACATCTCCAGCGAGAAGACGGCCACATGCTTCTTATGGAGCTGGCTTGCGTTCTTGGCGGCCGAGAGGCAGAAACCAGACTTGCCCTGGCCGGGACGGCCGGCGATGATCAGCAGGTCGCTGGGTTGCATGCCGCCCAGCAAGCGATCGAGATCGATGAAGCCGGTGGGCACGCCGATGGTCTCATCGCGGTGCCGGGCCAGGTAGTCGACGCGGTCGTAGTAGGAACTCAGCACCGTCTTGATCGGCTGCAGTTCGTGGGTCAGGTGGCGCTCGCTGACGGCAAAGATGGCCTTCTCTGCTTCGTTAACGACCTCTTCCACCGTAGCGTCGGACTGGTAGGCGAGGCGGGCGACCTGATTGGCGGCTTCCAGCAGGCGGCGGCGGGTGGCGCTCTCCTCCACCAGATGGCCGTAGGCTTCGGCGTGGAGGGAGGTAGGCACCGAGTTGATGAGGGCGGTGAGATAGGCCGGTCCGCCGACCTCGGACAGCCGTCCCTGGCGTTCCAACTCCTCGGAGACAGTCAGCAGGTCGATGGGCAGACGCTGATCGTGAAGGCTGGTGAAGGCCTCCCAGATCCAGCGATTGCGGTGCAGGTAGAAGTCCTCCGGCGCCATGAAGTGGGCCACGTCGAAATAGACTTCGGCGTTGACCAACACCGACCCCAGGACCGCCTCTTCTGCCTCGCGGCTGAAGGGCAGACTCTGCGGCTCGCGCGAGGCCTGCGCTAGGGAGGGGCGGCCATCACCCGCCTGGTCGGTGGGAGGTGGGATAGAGGGTTCGCTCATCATCGGTCCTGGTGCAGCTTGGTGCTACAGAGACCGGAGCCCGGGGAGGGGTCCCGGCTTGGGTGATGGCCGGAGGCTGCCGCCGGCCGCTCAACTCTCAGAGCCCTGGTCGGGCGTTTCCATGTCGTCGAGGTCGAGGGTGTCGACGAAGTCCTTGAAGACCTCGAGGCGTCCCTCGTCGCCAGGGGCTTCGCCGGCCTCGCCGGGTTCGACCTCGGCCTCCGGCTTGGTGGCGGCCTCCCGCATTACGGCTTCGTCGACAAAGATGGGCACATGAGCGCGGACCGCTACGTTCAGCGCATCCGAAGGGCGGGAGTCGATCTCAATCTCGCGGCCGTTGAAACGCAACACGATCCGGGCGTAGAAGACGTCGTCGCGAAGCTCGGTGATCTTGATCCGGACAACCTCTGCGCCCAGGGCCTGGATGACGTTCCGCAGGAGATCGTGCGTCAGAGGCCGGGCGACTTCCATCTCCTGCAGGCTGACGGTTATGGCCTCGGCTTCGAAAGGACCGATCCAGATGGGGAGGAAACGCTCGGAGTGGGTGTCTTTGAGGATTACAATCCGGTGTTGCGACATCAGGCTGACACGGATACTGTCGATCGAAACCTCAACCATGCTCGGCCTCCGGCCGCGGCGACGGGCCACGCCTCGGAGGCATTCTAACACACCGAGGCAGGGGATGGCAACGGGACGCGTTCCCTCACCTAAAATGCTACCGAAGGTGTACGGTTCCCTCAAATGATAA
>CAZEMA010000079.1:3507-11695 GCA_964513155.1 uncultured Anaerolineaceae bacterium | reverse complement strand
AGCTTCCAACCGCTAACGCAGCGTCCGCGGGCGGGCCTGGCCTATCTGCGCCGGGCCGAAACGGAGAGCGCATTGGTGGCGCTCAACTTCTCGCCGGGGCCCATCCGCCTCGTTCTGGATTCCGACCTGCCGGGTAGCCGATGGGAGCTGGCCATTTCATCGCTGAGCCAGCCGACGGCCAGGGCCTCCTCCCGTGCCATCGCCCTCGGCGCCCACGAGGCGGCGGTGTTCTTTGGACGATAGACGATGGACCATGGACGATTGTCTGTGGTCTGTGGTCTGTGGTCTGTGGTCTGTGGTCCGTCATTCCCCGACCGTAACCACAATCTGATGGATGCCATCGGCTCCATTGGGGAAGGCGCCCCTCCCGATCATGGCGCCGTCGCTCCCTTGCACGAATCCGGTCTCGTCGGTTGCCCGGACGGCAAGCGTGTGGGTGCCCGAGGCGGCCTCCCATTCGAATGACCACTGGGTCCAGACCAACGGCGACGCATCTTGCACCAGCTCTGCCGGGATCCAGTCCCCCTCGTCGATCCTGACCTCGACCGCGGTGATCCGCCTCAGCCCGGCAAAGGCGATGCCGTAGACCGGCGTCCGCCCGGTCCCCACTAGGCCCCCGTCTTCTGGCTGCTGCAAGAGCGAGTTTGTGCGGACGCTTGCCTCGTTCGACCAACCTTGTCGCTCCCAGGTGCCCAAGAAGTCCTCGACGATGAATTCGACCCGAGTGAGCCACTTGGGCATCTTCTGGCCGTACAGTCCAGGGATCAGGATCCGAAGGGGAAAGCCGTGCTCCTTCGGCAGGGGCTCACCGTTGATCTGATGGATCATGAGCACCCCCGGCTGCGTGATCCAGCGGTTGTCCACGGCCGTCTCAAAGCCGTCCGCGCCCACCAACTTGGCGCGCAGCGCCTCCGGCTTGATCCCCACCGTGTCCCAGAGTTGCTGTGCCTCGAACCCACCCCAGATCGGGTTGCCAATCAGCCCGCCGCCCGGCGGGTTGCCGATGCACTCCAGCGTTCGAGGGGTTTCGACCTTGGCGTAGGCCAGGATGTCGTCGTAGGTCAGCGTGAGCGGGTTCTCAACCAGACCATCAATGGAAAGCCGCCAGTACGCTTGATCCACTGTGGGCGCTCCCCGATAGGATGTGACGAACAGCTCACCTGTGGATGTGATCTCAATCGCGCCCGGCGTCTCCCGTTGGAGGCCCCCTCCCTCGGCTGTGGCCAACGGCGCTCCAGATCCAACGGCGCTGCAGCCCGAGGTCAGCGCCAGCCCTGCCACACCGGCCACCTTGAGGAACCCGCGTCGCGTCAGCCCCGTCATTTCACACCTCCACACCCATCCAGTAACTAGATACTTCTCGTCCACATTATAACAGGCCGCCGTCTGCCCCACCGGAGCGCGTACGCTCGCCCGCGCCAACGGCTTCCATCGCGACATTCCACCCTACCCCGGAGAACCTGGCCTCGTCTATACTTGGAGGCGTGCCTGCTGCTGCGACCCGCTACCCGACCCTGACGCCGATGACGGCTCGGATCCTCCTCTCGATCCTGAGCGGCAAGCGTCGGTCCTTCCGCCAAGACGCTAAAGCGCTCGTCGGGGAGTTGCGGCCCCCGCTTCAGGTCGATGGGGAAATCCCCGAGCTGGGCGGGGGCGGTTGGGTCATCGTTGCCAATCACTATCGCAGTCCTAGCTTCCGAGCTTGGTGGATCGCCCTCACCCTCACGGCCACGCTCGACGAGGAAATACGTTGGGTGATGACCTCGGCATGGACCTACCCGGACGCCGTACGCGACAGGCTTCTGACGCCGGCGACCCACTGGGTCTTCACGCGTCTGGCCGCGGTCTACCACTTCGTCAGCATGCCCCCGATGCCCCCGCGCCCCTGGGAGATGGAAGCCCGGGCGCGCGCCGTTCGAGACGTCCTGCGCTATATCTCCAGCGCCGATCGTCCGCGGCTTGGTCTTGTCCCGGAGGGCGGCGACTCGCCCGACGGCAAGCTTATGGCCCCTCCCCCCGGCGTGGGCCGGTTCATTGGCCTGCTCCTGCGAGGAGGGATGGGGCTGCTTCCCGCCGGCGTCTTCGAAGCGGAAGGACATCTTCACCTGCGCTTCGGCGCGCCGGTCAGCGGCGGCGCGCCCCAGGAGGGGTTGCCCGACTCCCGAGACCGCCAGACGGCCGATCTGGTCATGCGCTCGATTGCTGCCTGCCTCCCCTACGATCTCCGCGGGGCCTACTCATGAAACGGGGACTCGCATGCGCCGTCTGAAGCCACTCGAGCTCTTCACCATCAATGCCTACTGGCCGGGCCTCTCCTTCATGTGGAACACCCTGCACCTGATCGTCCTCCCTGCCATGCTTCTCGAGTTCGTCAGCGACGCCCGCAAGAACACCGCCCTTGGGCTGATGACCTTCGTCGGGCTGATCCTTGCCCTCGTCATCCAGCCCATTTCAGGAGCCCTCAGCGATGCCTGGGTTTCCCGCTACGGTCGGCGCCGGCCCTTGATTCTTCTCGGCACCGCGGCCGACCTGATCTTCCTGGCGGTCATCGCCACTGCCCGAAGCCTGGGCGCGTTGGCCGTCGGCTACATCGGCCTTCAATTCACTTCGAACATCGCCCACGGTCCGGCTCAGGGGCTGATGCACGATCGGGTGCCTCCCGAGCAGATGGGGATCGCCAGCGGGGTCAAGAACTTCCTCGACATGGCGGGAATGGTTGTATCCTCGCTTGTGGCGGGTCGCCTGCTTTCGCCCGAGAACCCGGAGCCCATGGCGGTGATGTCCCTGGTCGCCGGGCTGATGATCCTGGGGACGGTCACCTTACTTCTGGGTGTGCGGGAGGAATCGACGGCCGCCATCAGTGTCAGCCTGGGCGAGAGGCTGCGCAGCGCCTTCCACATCGATGTCGGAGGCAACGCCCACTACTGGCGGTTGATCGGCTCACGGCTCCTGTTCCTGCTCGGGATCTATGGCATCCAGGCCTTCGCCCAGTACTTTGTCCGCGACACACTTCAGACCGACAATCCGGTGAGGCTCACCGGCGATCTCATGGCGACGATCGTCCTGGCCCTGATCGCTTTCTCCTTCGTGGCCGGATACTTGTGCGACCGATTCGGCCGCAAACCCCTGCACGTCGTCGCCGCCATATTCGTAGCCGCGGGAAGCATGCTGATGATCACAGCCCACACGCCGGCGCTGGTGCTGGCCTATGGCAGCATCGTCGGCGCCGGGATGGGCATGTACATCACCGCCAACTGGGCATTGGCCAACGACCTGGCGCCCGCTGGAGAGGCGGGCAAGTTCCTGGGGCTGACCAACCTGGCGACGGCCGGCGCGCAGGCGATTAGCCGTCTGACCGGCCCCGGGATCGATTGGCTGAATGCATCCCAGCCTGGACAGAATCTGGGCTACGTCGCCCTCTTCGTCGGCGCGGCCGTCCTATCGCTCGTGAGCTTGATCGCCCTGCGGGGAGTGCCGGATTGGACGGGCAAGTCGGCAACCCCCTCTACCGGTCAGTTGTGACCTGACAGGACCGAGGTCTCGATGACGCAACCTTTGATCGAATGCATCCCCAACTTCTCGGAAGGGCGCCGCCTCGACGTGGTCCAGGCCATTGCGGCCTCGATCGCGGCGGTGCGCGGCATCCACATTCTCGACCGCCACAGCGACGCTGACCACAACCGGTCGGTCATCACGTTCTTGGGGCCGCGGGAGGCTGTCGGTGAGGCAGCCTTCGCCGCCGTCGCCAGGGCCGCCGGGCTGATCGACCTCGACCAGCATCAAGGCGAGCACCCACGCATTGGCGCCACCGACGTCGTTCCCTTCGTGCCGCTGGCTGGGGCCACGATGGCCGACTGCGTGGAACTGGCCCGGGCGCTGGGAAAACGCGTGGCCGAGGAGCTCGGCATCCCTGTCTATCTGTATGAGGCCGCGGCTGCCCGACCCGACCGGGTGAACCTGGAGAATCTGCGCCGCGGTCAGTACGAGGAACTCAAGACCGCCATCCAGACCGACCCTTCACGTGCCCCGGACTTCGGCCCCTCGCGATTGGGTAAGGCCGGCGCGACGGTGATCGGGGCGCGGCCGTTTCTGATCGCCTACAACGTCTACCTGACCACCGACGATGTCGAGGTTGCCAAGAAGGTCGCCGCCACCATCCGCCACTCCTCCGGCGGCCTGCGCTATCTCAAGGCCCTTGGGATGCTGGTCGGAGGACGGGCTCAGGTCTCGATGAACCTGACCGACTACACCCGGACCTCCCTGCCCCATGTCGTTGAGATGATCCGCCGCGAGGCGGCTCGCTGCGGCGTAGCGGTCCATCATTCGGAGCTCGTCGGGCTCATCCCGCAGGCAGCGCTGGTCAACGCGGCACAGTGGTATCTCCAACTGGATGGGTTCCAGCCGGACCAGGTGCTGGAGAGCCGACTGTATGCGGCCACGGCTGAGGCCGGCGGCGAGGCAGACTTCCTCGGCCGTCTGGCGGAGGGGACGGCAACTCCCGGCGGTGGATCGGCTGCGGCCCATGCCGGCGCGATGGCTGCAGCCCTCGTGGCCATGGTCGCTCGCCTGACGCTGGGGAAGAGGAAGTACGCCTCAGTTCAGGAGCGGATGGCCGCGATCGCGGAGCAGGCCGACCGGCTGCGGGCCTCTTCAGATGAGGCCGTGTCACTGGACGCCCAGGCCTTTGATGCCGTCATGGCCGCCATGAAGCTCCCCAAGGGGAACGAAACCGAAACCGCGGCGCGAGACGAGGCCTTAGAAGCTGCGACTCACCGGGCGGCGGAGGTTCCCCTCCGGGTGGCCATCAATGCCGCAGCGACGCTGGAGTTGGCGGCCGAAGTGGCTGAGACGGGGAATGTCCATGCGGCCACCGACGCTGGATCGGCGGGCGCCATGGCCGTCGCGGCCTTCACGGCGGCCGCGATGAACGTGCGGGTGAACGCCCGAGATGCCAAAGACCGATCTGCGGCGGAGGGATGGCTGGCGGAACTCATCCGTCTGGAGGGCCTCGCGCGGGGCGCCGAGGATCGCCTGCATCACGCCCTCAAGGAGCGGGCAGGGTTGGAGGCCTGAAGCCCGAGGAGGGGCCAGCCAGCGTTGGCAAGATGCCTGGCTTCGGCCATTGCCCGCTTATGGGAGCCTCACACCTCAAACAACCAGAGGGCCGCACCGCGGTGCGGCCCTCTGATTATCCCTCCTGGGCTTCTGCCGGCCGCGGTCGGCCAGTTCCTCACCAGCCGCTGGCGGTGAAGATCTCCTCGAGAAGAGCTGTCCTCTCCTCGAGGGTCATCGGCCGGGGCTGGGCCCAGTCCTCCAGGAAGGCCGTCAGCAACTCCGTGCTGATGAGCCGGCCACCGTAGAAGACGTAGCGGTCGATGAACTCCTCCCGGGTCGGGTAGGACCACATCTGGTCAAAGAAGAGGTTCCCTGGACCGTAGTGGATGAAACCGCCGCCGTAGAACTCGAAACCTTGCGGCTGATGCGCCTGGCTTCCGCTCACGATGATCGCCCCGGCATCGACCGCCCGGCGAAAGCCGGCCACCTGCTCGGGCAGGGGCTGTGAGCGGTAAGACTCGGCCCACTGGAATGTGAAGATCGGCAGATAGCCCTCACCCCGCAACCGGGCCAACTCTGCGTAAAGCCGATCGTACGCGCAAGGGGTTGACCCAGGCGATGACTCCCCCGCCCAGTCGGAGGGCGGGCCTGCCGGGTTGCATCCCAAGAAGGCCAAGCGGTTCCCGTTGTGCTCGACGAGCGCCGGCCGCAACGAATCCTCCAGGTCTCTGCCGCCACCGAAGTGCAGCCAACCCTCCTCGTCGTACATGTCCAGCGTTCGGCTGAAGGCGTCTACCCCCCAATCCAGGACGTGATTCCCCGTCAGTTCCACCAGGTCGACGCCGACTTGCTCCAGCAGGGTCAGGTAGCTCGGATCGCTACAGAACCTCATGGAGGTCGAGTAGGCATCTTGGGGAGGGCAATCCGGCGCGAAGGCCACCTCGTTGCTGACATGCGTGAAGTCGGCCTCCCGCAGCCAGTCGCCGATGAGCTCACCCGGGTAGTCCACGCCCATATCGTCCATCCGGGCGGCCGTCCCGCGGACGAGGGCCGTCACCCCCGTCATGACGAGCACGGTCATCTTGGAGGGGTCACGATCGCTCTCCGGCCACTGGGCGACCGCACCCTGGCGAGCGGCCACAAGCCGCTGCACATATCGAACGGCAGCTGGATCGCCGTTCAACCCAAAGGAGACGGCCAACGGATAGGCATCGACGCGGAAGTCCCGGCGCACAGGGGACATGGCGTCAACCTCGAGGACCTTCCAGCGAGGCTCAAGCGCCTCGAAGGGGACAATCGCGATGGCGGGCCGGTACGTCCAGGCCGCATCCAGCAGCGCCGCTGGCGGGACCTCCACGACCACGCCTGGAGCGGGCGGGCCAAGGAGGCTCTCCATCGCCGCGGCCGTCGCCGGAGCCATATACAGCTGGCCGCCCCCCGTCCAGAGGGAGCGCAGCCCCGCGAGACTGATGCCGTCCTCAAGCGTGGGGAACGGAGCCACAACGGCGTAGACCCACGTGGTCAGACCCACGCCGGGCTGGGGCTCCAGCCGGATGAGGGCCTGGGCTGAGTCGGCCACCAATCGAATCCGCCCGTCCGAGGCCTCCGACAGGGCCAACACAAACGGGCGAAGGGCACCGGGGACCGCGGGAGAAAGCCAGAGGGGGATGTCTTGTGGCACGAGCTCGGGTGTGGGGGAAACGGGCTGAAACGGAGTGCCGGTGGGCACCGGAACTGCTGGCAGCGTCACGGGTTGGGTGCCGTCATTCCGGCTGGTGCAGGCCCCTAGTGTCAGTGAGGAGAGGAGGAGCCAGGATGCGAAGGTGAGGATCCGCGAAGTGCGCATGGCAGGTTGGGCGGCATCATAGCCCCATTCGCCATGCCCGACAACTTGCCTCCTAGTGTCCTCCTTCGGAAGTTCGATGAAGAAGTGCTTTGCACTTTCCAGGACCTTCGGCCTCACCCCCCTTCCCCTCGCACAGCACCCCGAGCGCCGCGAAGCGTCCCGGAGCGCAGCGGAGGGGCAAGCGAGGGGCTCTCCGCCTGGAGGCTGACTTCACATGGACGGAGTGGGGTGGAGAGGGGGTGGAGCAACGGAAGGAGGTGGGGGGCCGATGAGCCCACTGCTGCCTGCCCCAAGCGGGAAGAAGCGCAAGAGGTTCTTCTACGAACTTGCGAAACGCGACACGAGCAGGGTGATGAAAAGCCGCCTTGCCCGGAGAAGAGAACCGTATATATGCGAATTCTCTCCAGGAACCAGGGCTTCCTCATCACGCTCCTAGTCCCCGGCCAGGGCAAGGAAGACATCCTCGAGGGTCGGCTCAACGGGCGCGAGGCGGCTGGTCACCAGGCCAAGTTGGGCGAGGGCGCTCGTCAGAGACTCGGCAGTGCCGGCATTGCTGGTGATTGCGCGCAGGTGGTCGCCCGCCAGGCCGGCGCGCAACACGCCAGGCGTCCGCTGCAGAGCCTGGAGCGCTTCGAGGAGGGGCTTGGCATAGACATCCCAGGCGATTCCTGAGAGGGAGGTGCGCTTGAGGGTCGAGGGCTTATCCATGGCCAGCAGTCGGCCGCGGCGCATGATGCCCACCCGGGTGCAGTACTCGGCCTCGTCCATGTAGTGCGTGGTTACCAAGATGGTCGCGCCGGTCTCGGCCAGGGTGTAGATCAGATCCCAGAAGGCGCGACGGGCCACCGGATCGACGCCACTCGTGGGCTCGTCCAGGATGAGCAGGCTCGGCCCGTGGACGATGGCGGTAGCCAAGGCAAGCCTCTGGCGCCAGCCAATCGGGAGGTCACCGGCGCGTTCGTTCTCGATTCCCGGTAGGCCGACAAGGCGGATGGCCTCCTCCAGGCGCTCCCTCTCGCGTACACCATAGACGCCGGCATAGAAGGTCAGGTTCTCCCACGAGGTCAGGTCGTCGTAGAGGGCAAACTTCTGCGACATGTAGCCGACCCTCCGGCGGATGGCTTCGGCTTCCCGGAGAATGTCATAGCCGAGCACGCTGGCCGCCCCTGCACTCGGGCGCAACAGCCCCAGAAGCATGCGAAGTGTCGTCGTCTTTCCCGATCCGTTGGGTCCCAGGTAGCCGATGATCTCGCCGGCGTGGATCTCAAACGATACCTGGTCCACGGC
>CAZEMA010000079.1:0-3407 GCA_964513155.1 uncultured Anaerolineaceae bacterium | reverse complement strand
CCCGGCGCGATGGGCCTCACTTCCCCCACCTTGCCGCCTTCCTGGCCCACCTGGGCGACGAGGCTGGTCAGGGTGGACTGGCTAGCCCCCGCGGCGAGCCGCAGGTGCAGCCGGTCGCCGAAGGATTGCGCATCCTCCACCCCTGGATGGGCACGGGCCACCCGCTCAGCCAGGCGCCGCGGCTCAGCCACAATCTCGAACACTCGTCCCTGGAGGCGACTGGTCACCTCCGATGGGGAGCCCTCGACCAACAGCCGCCCGCGGTTCATGAAGCCTACACGGCTGCAGCGGGAGGCCTCATCCATGTAGGGCGTGCTCAGGAGCACGCACACCCGCTGCCGTAGGAGCTGAATCAGTAGTTGCCAGAAGCTCTGCCGTGTGACGGGGTCAACACCCCCCGTGGGCTCATCCAGGAGGAGGATGCGGGGATTGTGGACAAGAGCCGCGGCCAGGCCCAGCTTCTGCTTCATCCCGCCAGAGAGTTCGTCCGCCCGGCGGCCGCTGAACTCGCCCAGGCCGACAAACTCCAGCACCTCCATCGCGCGCGGCAACCAGCGATCGGCGGACAAGCCGCGGATCTCGGCAAAGAAACGCAGGTTCTCGAGAACCGTCATCTCTCCGTACAGGCTGAAGCGCTGTGGCAGGTAGCCAATCTCGCCTCGGGCCCGCTCAAGCTGGTTCCGCAGGTCGAATCCCGCCAGCTGCACCTGGCCCGCCTCCGGCCGGAGGGCGCCGCACAGCAAACGCATCGTCGTCGTCTTGCCGGCGCCGTCCGGGCCCACCAGGGCGTAGATTTCGCCAGCCTCGATCGTCAATGAGAGGTTGTCCACGGCAACCAGGTTGCCGAAAGATCGGCGGAGGTCTCGAGCCGCGATCAACGTTTCCATACCTGCGCTCACGGCAGGCCAAAGCGGACGTCGGCGGGCATCCCTGGCTTAAGCCTGCCCTCAGAGTCCGCCACCGACAGTTCGACGGCGAACACCGTCGTCCGCCGGCCTTCCTGCGTCTGAACGTTGCGGGGGGTGAATTCTGCCTGGTCCGCGATGCGTGTCACCCGGGCCTGGAATGTCTCCCCGGGGAAGGAGTCCACAGTGACCGTTGCCTGGTCATCGAGGCGGATTTCCCCATAGCGATCCTCGGGCAGGTAGACGGTGATCGTCAGCCGATTGAGTTCGCCGACGGTCATGGCCACGCCGCCGGCGGCAATCACCTCACCTGGCTCCAAACTGCGGCTGATGACCACCCCGGACACCGGGGCACGGACGACGAGCTTCTCCATCTGGATATCGATCGCATGCAGTTCCGCCTGGGCCTGGGCAACCAGGGCTTCCGCCTGGCTGACCGCGGCCTCGGCCTGCGCGACAACGGCTTGGGCGGCACGTACCTGGAGCGATTGCTCGCCGCTGCGCAACTGGCTGAGGCGATCGAGCGCAGCATCGTAACGGGCCTGGGCGACGGCTACCTGAGCTCGCGCCTGCAAGACGTCGGCGGCCGTCTCCTCTGCGGCGGCTTCATCGTAGGCCGCCTGCGCGTCGTCCAACTCGGTCTCGGCCGCATCCATCTGGTCTTCGGCATAGTCAAGCAGGTCCTGCGTTTCAACCGCTCGCCTCGCCCGGTCCAACACATCCTGGGCCACAGAGTAGGCGATCTGCGCCTGAGCCAGCCGGGTCTCTGCCGCCCTCAGGGTAGCGGCCTCGGGCTCCTGGAGCCGCGCCGCCAGATTGACTCGTTGTGCGGCCAGGGCCTGCTCGGCGGCGACGACTTCAGCCTCTGCAGCGGTGGTGTCCTCGGCCTTGTCGAAGTACCACACCGGCAAGTCAAACTCGGCTGGCGTGGGCTGCCGCCAGTCGGTGAGGCGGGCAGAGAGATCCTGCAGCCGGGCGGCGTTGAGCGTCACCTGGAACTGGGCCCGGGCCGTCGTCAGGCTCGCCTGCGCAGTGCGTAGGGCCGCCTGCGCCACCCGCAACGCAGCCTCCGCCCGTTGGCGCTGGGCTGCCAGCAGCGTGGCGTCCAGCCTGAAGAGGGGATCGCCCGCGGCGACCACATCTCCCTCTTGGGCCAGCACTTCGGTGACGCGCCCGGCCAGCTCGGGCGACACGGCGACTTCCACGGCCTCCACAGTTCCTGACGCCTGCAGTGGCCCCGCTTGCCTGCCCGAGATAACGGCCAGATAGATGACGGCTGCGACCACCAGAACGAGCAGCAGGATCAGGGGAATGATGCGACCAACCGAGCCTTTCGACATCTCGACCTCCAACACTCAATCCAGGCGTTTGCGGAAGCGCAAGGCGGCGGCACCCATCATGACCACACCGAAGATGACCAGGGCAGCGATCTCACCGGTCAGGCTGCTGGCGCCGACACCCTTGAGGAGCACCGACCGGATGATGACCAGGTAGTAGCGCAGGGGAATCAGATAGGAGACGGCCCGCAATACGGGCGGCATGGCCGCCAACGGGAAGAAGAAGCCAGAGAGCATGATCGTGGGCAGCAGGGTGAACCAGGCCAACAGCATGGCTTCCTGCTGGGTCTTGGCGACGGTGGAGATGAACAGTCCGAGGCCGAGCGAGCCTACCAGGAAGAGGGCCGAAAGGAGCAGGAGCAAACCCAGGCTGCCTCGGATGGGGACGCCGAACCACAACGTGCCGATGACCAGGATCTCGAGCGTGTCGACGAAGGCGATGATGACGTAGGGAATGACCTTGCCCAGGATCAGCTCCCACGACCGGATCGGGGTCACGATCAGTTGCTCGATGGTCCCTCTCTCGCGCTCGCGGACGATAGCGGTCGCCGTCAGGATCGAGGCCAGAAGCTGCAGGATCATCCCGATGAGCGCCGGGACCATGAAGAAGGCGCTCACCAGGTCGGGGTTATACCAGACCTGTGCCCGCACTTCGACGGGCAGCCGGACAGCGCCCCCCATGCCCTGCCGGGTAAACCGGTCGACGAGCAAATGGGTGGCATGGGCCTGTCCGATGAGTTCCGCTGCGGCCAGGCTGGTAGAGGCAACATTGGGATCGGAACCATCGAGCACGAACGCCACCGACGCCGTCCGGCCCGAACTCACCTGGTCATCGTAGTCGGGTGGAATAATGAGGCCCGCCCGCGCCTGGCCATCGTCGATGAGCCTCCTCAGCTCCTCCTCCGAGCCAACATCGTACGCCAGCCGGAAGTAGTCGGCGGCGCGGTAGGCATCCAGCAGGCGGCGGGCCGCCGGGCCTCGGTCCTGATCGAAAACCGCCAGCGGCACATTACGGACGTCGGTGGTGGCGGTGTAGCCGAGCAAGAAGATCTGGATCACCGGGATGGCGAAAGTGATGTAGAGCGTCCGCGGATCCCGCACGATCTGGATGAACTCCTTGCGGATCAGTGACATCAAACGGTTGTTGATCATCGTAACCTTCACC
>CAZEMA010000078.1:7137-11891 GCA_964513155.1 uncultured Anaerolineaceae bacterium | reverse complement strand
CTCACCCAGCCCCCTAGCAGGGTGATGAAAAACCGCCTTGCCCGGAGAAGAGAACTTTATATGGGGTGGTTGGGGCTTCGGGCCAACCACCCCATATACGAATTCATTCCAGGAAGCAGGGCATTCCCATCACACGCCTAGAGTTCCTCCTTAGGGGATCTCCAGCTCCTTCAGCTTGCTGTCCGGCACCACGCCCTTGACCCAACCTCTCTCCTGGTAGTACTCGGCAAGCATCGGCTCGAGCTCGCACACATGGCCCTTAGAGCCAGGTCCATTCGAAGGTTCCTTGAGGAAGCGCTCTGGCAGGTAGTCGGAGCCCTCGCCAAAGCCGACCAGGTTGTTGTAGTAGCGCTCGAGGTTGTACACCCGGTCGCCGGCCTTGAGGAGCCCATCTGCGTCCATGGGGTTGCCAGTGATCGCCGTGTACTGCTCGGCAAAGGTGCCAAGACCCTCGGCGAATGTGGCGAACTTGCACACGTCCAGACAGTCCGTCATGGCATGGACGTTCTGGAACACGACGTTCAGCTTGCCCTTGCCTTCCCACTTCAGCGGATCGGTGATTGTTCCCGGGCCGAGCACGTTGCCCACGACCTCCGCTGCCGGCGTATAGCCGCGCAGATGGCAGGCGCCCCGATTGGAGGTGGCAAAGGCGAGGCCCATGCCCTTCATGCCGCGTGGGTCGTAGGCCGGGATCGACTGGCCCTTCACGCTCATCGAGATCTCCGGGGCACCCCACTTCTTGGCCGCCTTCGCAGGCCCCTCAGCCAGGTCCTTGCCAAGGCCCTTGCGGCTGGCGATGTCGTTCACCAGCTTCAGCATCCCTTCCTGATCGCCCCAGGCGAGGCCCTTGCCCCCAAGAAGCCCGCGCTCGGTGGCCTCCATCGTGACCGAGAGCGCATTGCCCGTCTCGATGGCATCGATCCCGTAGTCGTTGCAGCGATCGATCAGGGCGGCCACGGTGTTGGGGTCGCCCATGCCGCAGTTCGCGCCGAAGGCCCAGGCGGGCTCATACTCCAGGCTCTCCATGCGTAGGTTGTACCGGCCGTTGACCTCCACCTCCTTCTTGCAGGCCACCGGACAGGCGTGGCAGGTGGGGTCATTCACCAGGATCGTCTCCTTCACCCTTTCGCCGCTGATCGCCTCGTGTTCCGGGAAGAAGGTCTCCTTGGCATTCCTCGTCGGCATGGCCCCGATCGCGTTCATCATATTCATCAGGACGTTGGTGCCGTACACCGACAGGCCTCCCTTGCGGGGCGAGGTCACGACGCGTTCATCGCTGAGCTCTGCCAGCGCCTTGCTGTGCACCGCCTTGAAGCCTTCCGCGCTAAACGGGCGCGGCCGGTCGGCATGCTTGCCCAGGATGACGACGGCCTTCAGGTTCTTGGATCCCATGACGGCGCCCGTGCCGCCTCGGCCAGAGGCGCGGTCATCTTCATTGAGGATGCAGGCGAAGGCGATCTTCGTCTCGCCCCCCACGCCGATGCACATGACCGAAACGTCCTTGCCGGGGTACTTCTTCCGCAGTCCCGCGATCGTCTCATGCACGCCCTTACCCCAGTAGCGGGTCGCACTGTACAGCTTGACGGTGCCTCCGCTCACCAGGGCGTAGGTAGGCTTCTCGGCCTTCCCGGAGAAGATAATCCCGTCCAGGCCAGCCCACTTCAGTCGCGCCCCACTCCAGCCGCCGTGGTGCGAGTCGGTGATGGTTCCCGTGAGCGGCGACTTCGTACACACGGCGATCCGGCCGCTCAGGTTCACGTCCGTGCCGGTGAGAGGGCCGGTCATGAAGACTAGGATGTTCTTCGGGGAGAACGGGGTGACATTGGGCCCGTTGTCAAAGACATACTTGGCTCCCAGGCCACGGCCACCGATGTACTTTCTCAGATCTTCCGGGTTGAGGGGTTCGTAGGTGACTTTCCCGCGGGTAAGATCCACGCGGGCAACTCGGTTCCGGTAACCGCCCAGGTTCATGGCGTCACCTCCTTGCGGGGTAATCCGGATCAAATGTCGACCGTCCACCCAAGGCGTCAGCTAGCCTCCTTCTAGTTGGCAATCGGGGTGATGAGGAAAGCGGGAGGAGTGATGTCCCCCTCGCATCAGTATAGCAAGCCGGCCTGGGACAGTCAATCATCTGGTGCAATTGGCCCGATCCAGTCCAATTTCCGGAGGCGCGCCTCTACCCTCCCCGGCGATCCATGAGGAATCCCGACCTGACATTGCCAAGGGGGACTCTAGGCAGACCTTGAGCGAACGGCGTGACAGCCAACGCGCAGGATCTGCCGCCCGCAGAGAACCTCGGCGGCGAACCTTGCCCTGGTTGGGTAGTAGAATGTAGGCTCTTCTGGCTCCGCCGCCGGGAGTCGGAGCGGCCTGTGCGTTGGCTGCCGAGACCGATAGGGCGGCCGGAAGTTTCCCAAAACCAGGTACGCCTGGCGGGCACGGAGAACAGCGATGCTGAAGCGGATGCAGGAGACCTACCACGAGTACCCGCTCAAGTTCTGGGTGCTCGTCGGGGCCTCGTTCATCGACGGCGTCGGCCGGACGCTGATCAACCCGTTCTTCGCACTGTACCTCACCCAGAAGTTCCACGTGGGCATGACACAGGCCGGGGCGCTCTTTGCCATCTTCTCCATCTCCGGCCTTTTCGGCAACATGCTGGGAGGCGGGCTCACCGACCGCTTCGGCCGGAAAGGCATGGTTCTCTTTGGGCTGGTCTTCAGCGCGCTGAGCAGCATCTCAATGGGTCTGGTGAACCGGCTGTCTGTCTTCTACGGGCTGGCCGTCTTTGTAGGCTTCCTTTCCGACATCGCTGGCCCGGCTCACGGCGCCATGGTCGCGGACATGCTCCCGGAGAGACAGCGTGCCGAGGGGTTTGGAGTACTGCGCGTGGCGGGCAATCTCTCATGGATCGTCGGCCCCACGATCGGCGGCTTGCTGGCAACCCGCTCCTTCCTTTCGCTCTTCATCCTCGATGCCGTCTGCAGCCTGATCACAGCCACCATCGTCTTGCGCCTGATCCCGGAGACCCGGCCGGAGGCGCACGATACCGCCGCCCGCGAGTCGATGGGACAGACCTTCCGGGGTTACGGGCGCGTCCTCACCGATGGCGGCTACGTGGGCTTCCTTATGATCGCGGCGATCATGAACCTCGTCTACCTCCAGCTCTACAGCACCTTCTCCGTCTTCCTTCGGGATGTCCACGGGATCTCCCCCCGCGAGTACGGCTTCCTCCTGAGCATGAACGCCGTACTGGTCGTCGTGATGCAGTTCTGGGTGACTCGCCGGGTGAACCGATACCCGCCCATGGTGATGATGGCCCTGGGGTCGGTCCTGTACATGATCGGATTCAGCTTGTATGGCTTTGTCTCGGCCTACGCCCTGTTCGCCGCAGCCATGGTCATCATCACCATCGGAGAGATGATCGTCATCCCGACCAGCCAGGCGCTTGTGGCTCGCTTTGCCCCTGCGGACATGCGCGGCCGGTATATGGCGATCTTCTCCATGTGTTGGACGATTCCCTCAGCGATCGGTCCCTGGGCCGCCGGCCTCATCATGGACAACGTCAACCCGAACTGGGTCTGGTACTTGGCGGGTATGTTCTCGCTGGTCGCGGTAATTGGGTTCCTGGGGCTGCATCTCAGGACGCGGACCCGGTTTGCCACCCGACCGGAAGCGCCGACGCCGGCTGCGGCCGCGTGATGGCACCCTTCCTTCGGCTGAGCTGGCCGCGGACGCCAGGCAGATGGGCACATGTAATCTGCTCCTCGCGGTTGCAGCCCGGCTGCGGCGCCTGCCGGTTCCGGGCACTCCTACTTCGCGTTCTCCTGCCTCTACCTCGTCTCTGGTCTTGACCCACTTCTCCTGACCTAGGGCTCCTACCAAGCGCCCCACCTTCGACGATTGTGCGCCGGATCGCCTGCTGGACAACGGTCTCCCGTTCAGCCAGAGGCGGTCAGGGGCTCAGCGTCGATGGTGAACACCACAGGTTATGCACCTCGGGTTCCCATCCACGCCCACCGGTGCCAGTCCGCATGGTAGAACTGGAGAATGCAGACCAGGGACCTCATCGGGATATCCACCAAACGGCTGTATACTCTGGATGCGAATGGCTGCCAAGACTAGTAGGAGGATGCTATGGCGAAGACCGCCGTGAAGAAAGGCACCAGGAAAAGGGTCACGCCCGCGCCCCCGGCCAAGAGCACGCGCGCCATCAAGCCCAAGACAACTCCCAAGCCGACCGCGACGGCGCGTCTGGACGCGCTCGAAGCCCGGGTGAAGGACCTGGCCAAGAAGCTGGCCGAGTTGCATCGCCAGCCCGGTCCGCATGGCCCTCGAGGCCGCGCCGGCGCTCCTGGTCCCCAGGGCGCGACGGGCCCAAAGGGTGACAAGGGCAACCCCGGCCCCGCCGGCCCTCCCGGCCCTAAGGGCGACCCAGGACCGCAGGGGCCGCTAGGTCTCAGGGGTGACCTCGGACCGGTGGGCCTGCCCGGCCCCAAGGGCGAGCCAGGCCCGCAAGGCCTCAAGGGCGATGCCGGCCCACAGGGGACCGCCGGACCCACGGGCCAGCCCGGCCCGCAAGGCCTTAAGGGCGATGCCGGCCCACAAGGGCCCGCCGGACCCAAGGGCGACAAGGTCGATGCCGGCCCACAAGGCCCCGCCGGACCCAAGGGCGACAAGGGCGAGACCGGCCAACAAGGCTCCGCCGGGCCCAAAGGCGACCGAGGCGCGCAAGGCCCCGCCGGGCCCAAGGGCGA
>CAZEMA010000078.1:5767-7037 GCA_964513155.1 uncultured Anaerolineaceae bacterium | reverse complement strand
GGCCCCGCCGGGCCCAAGGGCGAAACCGGCCCACAAGGCCCACCCGGAATGGCGACCCCCGCCTAGGTGCAACGAACGACGGGCTGAAGATTCCTTCAGCCCGTCGCATTTCCCAGATCCTCAGGAGAAAGCTCAGACGGCTCCCTTTTGCCGCCGCCAGGGGAGTCCTCCCGGAATCCTCTTCCCGAGCCCGCCCTCGGGGACGTAGTCAGGAGCTCGGATCACGCCACTTGCCTTGCCGCTGAGCCGATCGGGCCACAAGGCACGAGCCATCCGGATCGAGGCCGAGGGCGCTTATCTCACACCCCGGGTCCGAACTCCGCCCGAAAGGCAAGCGACCATTTCCATATGCTGAACCTGTCATGTGTCCTCCCGCGGGCCCGTCAGCAAGATCCAACCCAGGAGCAGGCGGAGGTCTCCACCTTGCCCATGCACGCCCCGCGTCCGGTTGCGGTATGATGGAGGTGTCTGCGTGAGCGAGGAGGGAGCTCCATGGCTGAGAACGTCGTCATGATCAACCGGGCGCCGGTGCTGACCTTGTGGGCTGCCATCGTCGCCGAACGCCTGGGCTATGACCATGCGGCGGCACTGACGCTGGGCAAGGCGGTCGCCGGCTTGAACGCCCAGGCCAAGGGCCGCCGGCTGGGCATCTACCGCAAGCCCGAGGCCGGCGAGGCGGGCAAGCCGCCCAAGAAGGCTGGGCTCGGGGAGGAGTTCTGGGTCAGCCTGTGTGGGCGGCCAGTTCCCGCCAAGCAGACGAAGGACGGCATCCGGGCCGTTGTCAAAGATCAGCCGATTGACCCAGCGAGCGTGGAGAGGTACGTCGAGAGCAAGTTCGGCGCCTCCCTAGAAGCAGTGCGGCGAGCGATGGAGTCGCTCGCCTCAGCCTACCCTCCCGCCGACCTTGAGCAGGTTGCCTTCGGGCTATATGAGCGGTTCCGGCCAGAGATCGCCGCGGGCAAGCGCGGCTGGGGTCAGGCCGGGGAGCTCAACCTCGACCGGATCCACTCGCTGGCCAAGAAGGCGTAGCTCGCAATCCATTGCATTCTCACCGCACGCCTGGGGCGCGAAACAGAGACAATCAGGCCTGTCCGTTGCCCCTCTTCGAGCCCTAGGCCATCCGACCGATAACGCATGCGCTGCCGATGGTGGAGCCCCCTTCACCGTCGTGTGCGCCATCACCCGCGGACGGCTTGGTCGAAGGCGGTTGCCCTCGAGGGGGCTTTGTGTTGCCACGTTTCGCTTGTTGACGTTGGAGGAGGGGAGGAAC
>CAZEMA010000078.1:0-5667 GCA_964513155.1 uncultured Anaerolineaceae bacterium | reverse complement strand
GCACAAGGAGTGATCTGTGTTCGCAACATTCGACCAGGCCAAGGCGTACCTCCAGCAGCACGCTTTCCAGATGATCGACCTGAAGTACAGTGACCTTTGGGGTCGCTGGCATCACGTCAGCGTCCCCGCGCGCGAGTTCAGCGAAGACTGGATGCGCGACGGGGTCGGGTTCGACGGCTCCTCGGTCGGGCTCAAGTCCGTCAAGGCAGGCGACATGGTTCTGCTGCCGGATCTTTCCACGGCCCTGCAGGATCCCTTCTGGGATGTGCCCACGTTGAGTTTCATCTGCTCGGCCTACGAGGCGGATACCAAGAAGCCCTTCCCCGGCGACCCGCGCAACATCGCCATCCGCGCCGAAGAGTACATGAAGGAAACCGGCGTCGCCGACGAGAGCCGCTGGGGCCCAGAGTACGAGTTCTACGTGTTTGACGACGTGGCTTTCGAGAACGAGGTCAACCGCGCCTCCTACCGCGTGGACAGCGTGGAGGCGGACTGGCGCTCCGCCGATGGCGGGCACGGTCATCCCGTCCCGCGGCATGGCGGGTACCACGCCATCCCACCCAAGGACCAGCACTACAACCTGCGCTCCGAGATCGTGGTGCAGCTGGAAAGCATGGGGGTCGAGGTCAAGTATCACCATCACGAGGTCGGTGGCCCTGGCCAGTGTGAGATCGAGACGCCGATGATGGGGCTGCTGCGCGCGGGCGATGTGACGCAGATCCTCAAGTACGTGGCCAAGATGACGGCGCAGCGCCACGGCCAGACGGTGACGTTCATGCCCAAGCCGCTGTATGGCGAAGCCGGCAGCGGCATGCATTTCCATCAACAGCTGTTCAAACAGGGCCGGAATATCTTCTACGACCCTGATGGGTATGGCAAGTTGAGCCAGACGGCACTGTATTACATTGGCGGGATGCTCAAGCACGGCGCAGCACTGCTGGCGCTCACCAATCCCAGCACCAACTCGTACCGCCGCCTGGTCCCCGGTTTTGAAGCGCCGGTGAACGCCTTCTTCTCGTTGGGCAACCGCAGCGCGGCTATTCGCGTCCCCAAGTACGCCGATCAGCCCGAGACGGCTCGCCTCGAGTTCCGTCCCCCGGATGCGACCTGCAACGTCTACCTGGCCCTGGCCGGCCAATTGCTGGCTGGGCTGGATGGAATCCACAACCGGATTGATCCTAAGGAGAACGGCTTCGGCCCGATCGATGCCAACGTCTTTGCCTGGACCGACGAGCAGCGCAGGCAGATCCAGGCGCTGCCATTGAGCCTCTACGAGGCCTGCAAGGCGCTGGAGCAGGACCATGGCTTCTTGTTGTCGGGGGGTGTGTTCGACGAACGGCAGCTCGCGGATTGGATTTCCCACAAGATCAACGAAGAGCACTACGCCGTGCACAATCGACCGCATCCGTACGAGATGGCGCTCTACTTCGACGTGTGATGCCCCGCCACCTCTGAGCCGCGGCGCCGCCCACCGAGCCCCAGTCGAGAAGGACAAGGCCAGCCGGAGCGACCCGTGACTCGTTTTCCATCGAGGTAGTCAGGTAGGCAAGCGTGATGGGCCTCGCATCGGCTACGCCGCTGTTCGGCCCATCACGCTTGATGATCACGCCGTTCGCATACGGGGACGCCCTAACAGGGTAATGAAGAACTGCCTTGCCCGGAGAAGAGAATCTGTACACATGGTGGTTGGGGCTTCGCCCCAACCACCATGTGTACAAACTCCTTCCAGGAAGCAGGGCTTCTTCACCACACTCCTGGAGCCCATTGCACGGAGATTAGCCTGAGCCCCGATTCCCCTCTCCCCTTCGGGGAAAGGGCGAGGTGAGGGCCTCTACGGCCAGGGGATCGTGACCGGGTCGGTGTAGCCGTGCTTCTCGACGGCGTAGACCTGGCCACCGGAGTCGCTCTCACAGGTTGACTCATCGGTGAAGGTGTAGGAGGGTTCGTTGGTCTGGACGGCGACGCCGATCAAGTTGCCGCCCTGGCAGATGCGAGCTTCGATCAGGTAGCCGCGGAAGTCGTCTTCCGTCATCGGCACCCGCTCCCAGGTGACGGTCACCTGGTCTCCCTGCCGCTCCGCCCGCACCCAGCCGGGCTGGCCATACAGCGTCGAGTGCGGCAGCTGCGGGGCCTGCACCCGCAGCGTGCGGATGTCTCCCTGGATCTCGACGACCGAGGCCGAAACCCAACAGTGCCAGGTCGCCGTCGAGGGCAGGATCCACAGCCACGTGCCGCTGTAGTTGCGGCCATGGACGATGCCGGTGTCCCCGGCGTAGAGGCCTTGGGCGTAGAGGTAGGCCGTACCCGGACCGTACCGGCAGTTGGCCTGCTCCAGCACGGTCACGTCGGGGAAGTCGAACGTCGGCGACGGCGTGACCGTCGGGGTCCGCGTGATCGTTGGGGTCAGTGTAACCGTTGGGGTCAGAGTGATGGTAGGTGTCGCAGTAGCAGTTGGGGTGCGTGTCAGCGTCGGCGTGTAGGTGGGCGTGGGGGTCAGCGTCGGCGTGGCCGTGGCGGTCGCGGTGGGCGTGGGCGTGGCAAACAGCAACCGCGCCGCATCGCAGCCGGTCAGAACGGGGGTCAGCAAGACCAGGAGCGCCATCCTCAACGATGAGACCCTACCATGACCTCGCAGTGGTGATACCACCGTGGACCTCCGGGCACCCGTGTGCGCGCCGCATTGTAACCGCCGGGCGACGCCGCGGCAATCCGCCGTTCCTCCCACGCGGGTGCATCTACTTGGACAAATAGGGGCCGGGCTAGACGAGGCCATCCCGAATCCAGGCGAGGCAGTCGCCTGGGGTGCCGACCGGAAACGGCGCGCGCGTCTGCAGCTTGCGGTTGTCAAGGAAGTGCTTCTGGTCAAGCGTGACGAAGTAGTCGGCACCGGCATCCCACGCGGCCGCAAGGACGGTCGCGTCCCCGAGATGGCCGACAAGTCGCTGGCAGCCGCGGAGTCTCTCTTCGCCGGGCCCGGCGACGACCTCGATGCCCGCTCGGTCCAGCAGGACAGCCACGATTCCCAACAACGGCGGGGCTTTCCTGCGCAGGACCCGCTCGATCTCGGCGACAACCTGCGCACTGACCAGCAAGCAGACCGCACCCGCTTCGCCTAACCGGAGCAGCATCCGGGCGCCCCCCTGGTCCGACCAGATTCCAGCGAAGGGGGCGCTGGTGTCAAGGAAGATCTTCGGCCTTGTCACCATAGCGCTCGCGCTCTTCCCGCAAGATCTGCAGCATGCTTTCCAGCGACTCCCCCTGCTCCCCGAGCGTCGAAGCGATTCGCTCAGCGAGCACGTCGACCTCGGAGGGACGACGGCTCAGAACGAATACGCCATCCAGGTCGAGGAGCGTGAGCCGGTCACCTGGCTTCAAGTTATAGGTGTCTCGCAGCTTCTTGGGCAGCACAAGCACGCCCCTTTGCGCCATCTGGACCGTCATGGATTCCATCATGGCCATCTCCATCGCTCTGTTTTTCTGATTGGCAGAATAGCAGATTGGCAGAGGGTTGTCAAGGCATGGTGCCGATCAAGCCGCTTCTGGAGACACCTGCCCCGTCCGAGGGGAAACCTCACCCGAGTCCGAGGCCGATGGTGGATGGATGAAGTCGCCGGGCGAGAATTCATCGTCCGGGGGTTCGGATCCCGGGGTCGGCGTGAGCCAGGGGATCGCGCGCCCTTCACGTGACCGGGAGGCGCGCGGCCGAGTAGCGCTGGTAACAACGATCCTCAACCGTGCGCCGAATCCGGTCAACCGCCTCCCAGACCTCATAGAACGAGGTGTACAGGGCGACCGGCGCCAGGCGGAGGTTGTCCGGCTCCCGGAAGTCGGGCAGCACACCCATCTCCTGGATCAGCGCCTGGTTGATGCGATAGGCCTCCGGATGGCGCAGGCTCACATGTCCGCCGCGTCGGGCCGGGTCGCGGGGCGAACCCAAGGTGAATCCCAGAGGCGCCAGGACCGCGTCCAGGAGATAGATCAGATAGGAGGTCAGCCGCATCGATTTCTCTCGCACCCGATCCATGCCGGCCTCGGACAGCAGGTCCAGCGCCGGCTCAAGGGCCAACAGGGACAGAACCGGTGGGGTGCCGGCCAGAAAGCGCCGCATCCCCTCGGCTGGCTCGTACGACAGGTCGAAGGCAAACGGAGACTTCCGGCCGAACCAGCCCCAGATCGGCGAGAGCGCCTCTTCCTGAAGATCCCGCCGGACGTACAGAAACGCCGGAGCCCCGGGCCCTCCGTTGAGGTACTTGTACGTGCAGCCGACGGCCAGATCGACTCCCCAGCGGTCGAGGTCCACCGGCACCGCGCCCACGGAGTGGCTGAGGTCCCACAACACCAGCGCGCCCGCCGTGTGGGCCCGGGCTGTGACCGCCTCGGCGTCGTACAGGTACCCGCTCTTGAAGGCGACGTGCGAGAGCGTCACCAAGGCTGTATCCTCATCGATGGCACCGTTGAGGGCTTGCAGATCGGGCTCGATCCCATCCCGGGATGGAATCAAGACCAGTTGGTGACGGTCGCCCAGGAGCCGCAGGCATCCCTGGAGGATGTAGAGATCCGAGGGGAAATTGAGCGCGTCGCTGACCACACGGGACCGCCCTGGCCGCATCGCCAGGGCGGCCATGACAAGCTTGAACAGGTTGACAGAGGTCGAATCGCTGACGACGACCTGGCCTTCCGTGGCGCCGATCAACGGGGCGATCTTTTCCCCGATCCGCACCGGCGCCTCGTACCATCTGGCGTTCCACCCCCGGATCAGGTCGCGTCCCCATTCTTGCTCGAGCGCGGTCGTCACGCGGGCAACCGTCGCCCGCGGCAGGCGGCCCAGGGAGTTGCCGTCGAGGTAGATCAGGCCTGGCTCGGCGATGACAAAGGACGGACGGAGCACGGCCAGGCGGTCCGCCTCGTCCAACTGGCGGGCGAACGACGGTCCGGCCTCAAAGGTCAGCTCTGTCATGGCCCGACTCCCGAATGAGCGATCTGGGTACGCCACCATGCGGCGCTCGGCTCGCGCCGTCTCGCCCAACCGCCTCCTGGCGCATCGGCGTGCGGAAAGCGCGGGCCGATCTTTGAGGAGAGATCGTTCCCAGAGGGCGGTGCCTGGCTATCGGACGGCTCGCTTCGCTCTGTGGCCCTTGGCAACTCTCCCCCGACCGGCCGGCCGAGGCTTGCTCCGGATGATGCGCTCCGTCCTGGGCTTGCCTAGCTTTCGCTCGAACTCGTCCCGCACTTGCTTTGCCAGCCTCAGCGCCTTCCTCTTCCCCCCAGCAGATGTGTCGCTGATACGCCGGTACAGCCGCTTTCCCTTCCAGATCACGTTGACCTGATAGCCATGGCCGCCATGCCTGCCTTCCCGGTCATACCGATAGATGCACTTGTAGCCTGTGTTGGTCATGTTACCTCCGGGCTTGATTGTACTTGATCGCATTGAGGGGGCGGCCGCTGTCTTGTGCCGCTACGGCGCAATTGAGAGAGGCTCGCCCGAACCGCCCAACCGTGAAGTGTGTCTTTGCCGGAAGAGGGTCTTCCCTGGGTTGGTCTCCTGACGCCCGCAAGTCCTATTCCCCTGGCGTGTGAGACGTGCGACTACCCGAGACGGCGCCTCCTCCGACGACGGGAGACTCATGGCCAACACGAAGGCATTGCCCAACGGCCTCCCTGGCCTCC
>CAZEMA010000077.1:4150-12037 GCA_964513155.1 uncultured Anaerolineaceae bacterium | reverse complement strand
ACCTCTACCGAGGGTTCGAATCCCTCCCTCCCCGCCAGCCTGCCCTCGGGCAGGCAGCGCTGCGGCCGAACGCCCGGCCGCAGACCAAGCATGTGCCGCCCGGTCGGCGCATGCGGATGGGCCCTCGTAGCTCAGTTTGGATAGAGCATTTGGTTGCGGACCAAAGGGTCGCGCGTTCGAGTCGCGCCGAGGGCGCCAGAACCGCCCGCCACAAGATGTGGCGGGCGGTTGACTTTCGGGGACGGATCAGGGAAGGACAGGAACCCGGCGGGCACGCACCCTCGTGGACGCCTCGCACCTCCAGTCGGGGGAGGATCTTGCGGCTGTGACTGACTGCATCTCTGCCCAACGGAGGGCCTGCGAAGCATGGGCCGAAGGCGGCCAGAGCGTCTGGAAGCGGCTCAGTTTGCAGGTTTCCGCGCCAGGATGATGGCTGAGAATGGTAGCCCGACCGGTATCTCTGCCAGGCTTCGACCATCCGCAGGCGTCAAGGCGATTTCCGCCAAGCCCGCCTGGTGCAATCCCTCGACGTACTCGTCGGCTGTCAGCGCTCCGGCGACGCAGGCCGCCCAGCTGTCTTGCATCGTCTTGAGATCCGCTCGTAGTTCTCCCAGCGTCACGATATCCCCGATCGACAGCCTCCCCCCAGGCCGGAGGACGCGGGTGATCTCACGAAAAACGGCCGGCTTGTCAGGCGAGAGATTGACCACGCAGTTCGAGATCAGGACGTCAACTGACCCTTGCTCGACCGGCATAGCCTCGATCAGGCCCTTCCGGAACTCTACGTTGGTGAAGCCCAGATGCTCGATGTTGCCTCGGGCACGGGACAGCATCTCCTCGGTCATGTCGACGCCGATCACCCGGCCCGTCTGTCCCACCTGCCGCGCCGCCACGATGCAGTCCAGCCCGCCCCCCGAGCCCAGGTCCAACACGGTCTCGCCCGGCTGAAGGGCCGCTGCCGCAACCGGGTCAGCACAACCCAGGCTGGACTCAGCGATGTCGCCAGGAAGGGCGGCCGCCGAGCCCTTGGGTTGGCAACAAGAGGCCGCGGCCGATGGTGTTGCACATCCGCAATCCTCCACGGTCGCCTTCGCCCGGCTCCAACTGGCGTAGTACTCACGGACTTCTCGTCGGATGCTCTCGGCACTCTTCGAATCGGTCATCAAGGTCCTCCTGGACACAAGATCACGTAATCAATAGACGTTCGTCGATGAATGAGGGCAAATGAGAAGCCCCCGCTTCATCCCTTCCCGCCCCCGCCACCATCCGCCACATCCGGAGCATAGCGAAGCATCAGCGTGCCGCAGCAGTCAGCGATCTGATCCTGGTTGAGCAGGTAGAACGTCTGGCGGCCCTCGGGCCGGACCCGTACCAGGTTCCCCTCACGCAAGAGGGCCAAGTGATGGGAGACGGTGGGCTGGCTGACACCCAAGGCCTCGGCCAACTCCCCTACCGAGCGCCACTCGCAACAACATAGCCGCATGATCTGCTGCCGCGTGTCATCGGCCAGGGCGCGGGCGAAGGCGACCGAATCAGGCTTCGTCTTGCGCTTTCGATCCATAGACACCTGTCTATCTATTATGATGATACCACGGCGGCGCGCCGTGTCAAGGTTGGGCGGCGGGGTGGGCCTGAAGTAGAATCCAGGCATGGTCTCGGTGGATCTTGTCATCGTCGGAAGTGGGCCTGCCGGATTGGGGACCGCGCTTCACATGGTGCGTTTGGATCCGGCTTGGGCCGAACGGATGCTGATCCTGGAAAAGGCCTCGCACCCCCGGCACAAACCCTGCGCCGGAGGCCTCACCCGTCTTGCCCTGCTCCAACTCCAGGCCCTGCAGCTCACCCTCGACGTTCCCTATGTCTATGTCGGCGAGGCTCGCCTCGAATACCGGGGCCGCCGCATCACCATCCGTGGCAGCCCCGCCATTGCGGTCACGCAGCGCAGCCGGTTTGACGCCAGCCTGGCAGTGCAGGCCCGCCGACGCGGCCTTCGCCTGCACGAGAACGAGCCTGTTCTTCGGCTGGAGCGGGAAGGCGAGGCGATCCTGGTGCACACCAACCGCGAGACCTACCGCGCCCAGGCGATCGTGGGGGCAGACGGGACGAGCAGCATCGTCCGCCGTTGGCTGGCAGGGCCCGAACGACCGGTTCAGGTCGCTCGTGCCGTCGAGGCCCTCATGCAGGCTTCGGGCACCGAACCCGAGTTCAGGGAGCAGGCGGCCCTGTTCGACTTCGCCTGGGCGCGGCGCGGCCTCAAGGGGTATGCCTGGAGCTTCCCCAGCCTGGCGTCCGGCGAACCACGCATCCATCGGGGGATCTACGATTCGCAAATCTGCCGGCAACGGCCAGGCATTCCCCTTCGCCCCCTCCTGGCGGAGCTGCTGGAAGAAGGCCGCAAGAACGGCGGAGCAGAGGCCATCGATGGCTCCCCGCTCCACCGGTTCACGCCCTGGGGTCGGATCTCCGGTCCCCGCGTCCTGCTGGTTGGCGACGCGGCCGGATCGGACATTCTCTTCGGTGAGGGCATCGGGATTGCCCTGGGATACGGGGCGATTGCCGCTGCCTGCCTCACCAAGGCCTTCGCTCGAGGCCGGTTCTCCTTTCTCGACTACCGCAGGCGACTGCTGTTCTCGCCCCTCGGCGGGTACCTGCTCTGGCGCGGCCTCCTCGCCCAGACTTGCTACCTGCTAAGTTTCAGCGACGCCTTCATGCAGGCCCTGTGGATGGTCATTGGCTGGGCCGTGGACCTGGCAGGTCCGATGCCCCCGGTCCACGGCGTCCTCCCACCGAAAGGCCAGAACGGCCCCCCATCCCAGCAGGATCGGTGACCTCGGGATCGGCAGGAAGCCACTCCCAACGAAGGCATCTTGCGGAAGAAGGAAGCCAGGGGCTCATCGACCCTGGCTTCGAGTGGCGGATGTTCGCCGAGATGGTCGCTCAGGCTAGGGCAGGAAGAGCCAGGGATTGACCTTCCCGTACTGATCGCTCATCATCTCGAAATGCAGGTGCGGCCCCGAGCAGTTGCCTGTGCAGCCCATGAGTCCGATCACGTTCCCCTGGAAGACCGCCTGTCCGCAGACGACGTTCACCTGGCTCAGGTGAGCATACAGCGTCTGCCACCCGTTGCCATGGTCAAGTACGACCACCAGGCCATAGCCGTAGTCGTTCCAGCCGGAGTAGACGACCACGCCCGTGTCGGAGGCGAAGATGCTGTGCCCGGCGCTGCCCGCGATGTCAATCGCGGGATGGTTGGCGCCCGGGTTGTAGTCGTAACCCGAGAGGAAGTGGTTGGGCGTCGGCCAGATGAAGGTCCCGGTCCCCGTCGGGCCGTCGGTGACGGTGCCGCAGTAGCCCGCGCCGAGGATCCGAGCCGCGGCCGGGTTCGCCCGGGTAATGCGTGGAGCGCTCCAGGTCACAAACTCGCGATGCCCGCCAGGGATGACGAGCACCGTCCCCGGCTCGATCGGCGGATTGGCAGGGTCGATATCTGGATCCAGCTGGTTGCCAGGCCAGTCGATGATTTCTTGGGCAGTGACACCGAACGATTCCGCCACCCCGCCCAGGCCGTCGCCCGCGTGCCAAACCCAGGATGTCCCGTCGACCGGTAGAATGTACAACTCTTGCCCTGGCTGCAAGCTGTGGGGATCATCCTTGAGGATGTCGTAGTTTCCCCAGAGGATCGTCTCCGGGTGCAGGCCGAAGGTCTCGGCGATGCCAAAGAGGGTGTCTCCGGCCTGGACGACGTAGCGGATCACCTCAAGCCGCGGGCGAGGGGGAAGGTCGGTATGGCCGTCGGCCAGGCGAGAGATCCCTTCGAAGGGGAGCGCCCCGCCGGCGAAGGCCGGCAAGTCGGCCAGACTGACCTGGCTCACGGGCGTCGCCGTAGCCGCGGCTTGCGCGGCAGCGGGCTCGACCACGGCATCTGCCGGCAGCCGATCCAATCCCAGCCGGACGGCCCACACCCCCAGGGCAACCACAGCCAACACCGCCAGGTGGCTGGTGAGGCGAAGGAAGACTTCCCGCAAGCCCAGGCGCGAAAGGTCAAGCCAGGACTGCCGATGGGGTCGAGGGTTCGGTTCCGGCGAGCCGTCGGAGGGTTCGCGCTCAGGCGTCACAAAAACCTCCAGGGGTGCCGCATCATACCAGCCGCCCTGTGGAGCGTCAAGCTGCGGTTATGTCCACTCAAGGCAGGACGTACCAAGGGTTGACAAAGCCGCCTTCGAAACGCAACTCGAAGTGGAGGTGTGGGCCAGTCGAGTTGCCTGTGGAGCCGGCCAGGCCGACTGTCTGGCCCTGGCTCACGCTCTGACCGCAGCCCGCAATCACCTGGCTGAGGTGGGCGTAGAGCGACTGCCAACCGTTGCCGTGGTCAATCATCACCATGTTGCCGTAGCCGACCGTCGAGCCTCCGGCGAAGACGACGACGCCGGTGTCGGAAGCCCAGACCGAGGTGCCTAGGCCAGCGGCGATGTCGATGGCCAGATGACCGGACCAATAGTCGTTGCCCGAGACGTAGTGGTTGGCCGTCGGCCAGATGAAGCCTCCTGTCCCCACCGCCCCGCCGGAGTAGTCCCCGCTGCAGGCGCCGGCGCCCAGCGCCGACCCGACGCCAGCCCGGCCCCGGGCGATGGTCGGGACAACCCATGTCCGGAAAGGCCGCCGTCCGCCGGGAACAATGAGCCATTTGCCCGGCTCGATCTGGGGGTTGACTGGATCGATGCCGTTGCCGGGCCAATCCACGATCTCCTGGGGATCCACCCCGAACTGGCCGGCAACCCCCTCCAGGCTGTCGCCTGCCTGCCACTCATAGTATGTGCCGTCCACGGGCAGGATGTTCAGTTCCTGCCCCGGCCGCAACATGTGTGGGTCGTCATTGAGGACCTCGTAGTTCCCCCACAGGAGGGTCTCGGGCTCGACACCGAACGCCTCGGCGATCCGGAAGACCGAGTCTCCTGGCTGCACGGTGTAGAGCAGGACGTCTACCCGAGATCGATGCAGGATGGTCGTGTGGAGATCGGCCAGCCGCGTGAGGGCTCCGGGCGCGGAACCCACGAAGCCCGGAAGCGTCACATCCATCGGCTGGACGGACGGTGGAGCTGGCTCGGAGGAGGTACTTTGGCCCGTCTGGCGGCTGGCCTCAGGGGATACCCCGGAGGCCTCGCCCAGGTTGAGGTAAGCTGCCCAGGAGGCAGCCACCACGCCAACCGCGGCCAGCAACGACGGCAGGGCCCGGACCAGCCGGCCCTGTCCCCAAGAGCCGGGAGCGCGCACGGCTAGAGACTCTCCTCCGTGATGGTCTCGAGGAACTCAACGTTGTTCTCCGAGCGGGCCAGCCGCTGGAGGATCGCCTCGGTGGCGGTGGTGAGTTCCATGCCGGCGCCGTTGGGTGGCGGGGTGATCATGTGCGAGAACATCCGCCGGATGAGCCAGACACGTGGGGTGATATCCGGCCCCAGCAGAAGCTCTTCACGCCGGGTCGAGGAGCGGTCGATGTCGAACGCGGGGAAGATGCGCCTCTCCTGCAGCTTGCGAGAGAGGTGCAGCTCCATGTTGCCGGTTCCCTTGAACTCCTCGTAAACGACATCGTCCATGCGCGAGCCGGTGTCGACGATGCAGGTGGCGATGATGGTCAGCGAGCCGCCCTCCTCGATGTTGCGCGCCGCGCCGAAAAACCGCTTCGGCGGATAGAGGGCCATGGGATCGAGTCCGCCCGAAAGAGTCCGCCCGGAGGGGGTGACCAGCAGGTTGTAGGCCCGGGCCAGGCGGGTGAGGGAGTCGATCAAGATCACGACGTCGCGCCCACATTCGACCAGCCGCCTGGCTCGCTCCAGCGCCATCTCCGCCGCCCGCACGTGCGAGGCCACCGGCTCGTCGAAGGTGGAGGCAATCACCTCGGCATCCACCGACCGGTCCATGTCGGTGACCTCTTCCGGCCGCTCGCCGATCAGTGCCACCATCAGGTGAACCTGGGGATACTTGGTGGAGATGGCGTTGGCTACTTCCTTGAGAACCGTCGTCTTACCCGCCTTGGGGGGCGAGACGATCAGCCCGCGTTGGCCTTTGCCAATGGGCGCGATCAGGTTCAACAGGCGCGTCGAGAGCGTGTGGCGATCCGTCTCCAGGTCAAAGCGCTCGAGGGGGAAGATGGGAGTCAGATCCTCAAACTTCGGCCGGAACTTGGCCTCTTCCGGGTCGAGGCCATTGATCGACTCCACCCGAAGCAGGCCGAAGTACTTCTCCGACTCTTTCGGCGGCCGGATCTGGCCGATGACCATGTCTCCCGTACGCAAGCCAAAGCGGCGGATCTGCGACTGGGAGACGTAAATATCGTTAGGTCCGGGCAAGTAGTGATCCGCCCGCAGGAAGCCCATACCCTCGCTCATGATCTCGAGGATCCCGCCGCGCAGCTCCAAACCACGCCGCTCGGCGTCGGTCTGCATGATGCGCAGAATCAGATCCTCTTTCTTGAGCCGACTGGCGCCCTGGATCTCAAGATCCTTCGACATGGCGCGCAAATCGGAAAGGGTCATCGCTTCCAGCTGGATAATGTTCATGGAGATGCTCCCCTGGGGGACTCAGGATTCGAGACGGCGCCTCTTCGCGCCCGGAGAAAGGGACTCACGGAATCATGCAACCGCTGCTTAGCGTCCGAGGGTAAGACAAGAGCTTGGTCTGGACCAAACAAAGGGGGCGGTTGGCCTATGACAACCGGTTCAAGCGAACAGGATTATAGCACGCGCACCCAGCCAGCGCAAGCGGCCCGCGGCCAGCATCACCCGTCGCTGACCCCCAAGAATGCCCCCTCACTCGCATGCCACAACGCTATGGGACTGAACGGATCTCGCTCGTCCTGCCGAGAGGCTCATACTGGCGCGTTCCACGATCGACTCTTGCTCCGGCAGGGCGCCAGCCCCCGGCAACTGTCTCGCCTCTCTTCTATTGTGCGCTACACAAGAAACGAGACGATGTAGAAGCCCAGGACTCCGCCCCAGATCCAGGAGTCCAAGCGATCGAAGGCCCCACCGTGGCCAGGGAGCAGATTGCCCGAGTCCTTCACCCCGATCTCGCGCTTGAACATGCTCTCCCCCAGATCGCCAAGAGGCGCCAGCGCGCCCACCAGTGTGCCAAGGATCAGGCCGTTCTGCGCGGAGATGCCCGAAGACGGACTGGCCGCCAACTGCCAGAGCAGGGAAAACCCCGCGCCAGCGAGTGCCCCCGCGAGCACACCGGCGATATAGCCCTCCCATGACTTCTTGGGACTCAGCCGAGGAGAGAGGCGGTGCCGGCCGAAGTTGCGGCCGACCAGATAGGCCGCCGAGTCTGCCAGCCAGATGCTGGGCAGCGCCAGCAGGAACCACCACTCGCCGTCGGGCAACTGCCGGAGGGAAATCAAGTACGAGCCGATCCAGCCCAGATACAGGATGCCGGCGACCGTGACCGAGAAGTCGGTGCCAGAGTGCTCCGCCCCGCGTTCATAGTCCACCAGGTGCCAGAGCATGCTCAGGAGGATCAGCCCGGTCAGGATGGCCGGCCCATGACTGAAACCGCTGGCGAAGCGCGAGAGGGCCAGCGCCGCCACACCCAGGAGCAGGAGGGGTAAGGCTGGCCGCAGGCCGTGGCGCCGGAACATCAACCCGAATTCGGCTGCCGCCAGCGCCAGCACCAGCGCCACGGCCGCCGCATAGAGCCAACCGCCGTCGGCGATGACCCACACCAGCACCGGCAAAAGGAGAAGGGCTACCGCGATCCGTTCCTTCAGCATGTCCAGAAAAAGGGGCGTCCTAGATCCGGCCGAACCGTCGCTCGCGCTGGGCATACTCTCTCAGCGCTTTCAGGAGCTCTTCGCGGCCGAAGTCGGGCCAGAAGGTGGGGGTGACATACCACTCG
>CAZEMA010000077.1:0-4050 GCA_964513155.1 uncultured Anaerolineaceae bacterium | reverse complement strand
CAGGAGCTCTTCGCGGCCGAAGTCGGGCCAGAAGGTGGGGGTGACATACCACTCGGCGTAGGCACCCTGCCAGATCAGGAAGTTGCTCACCCGGAGTTCTCCCGAAGTGCGGATGATCAGGTCGGGATCCGGGCAATCGGCGGTGTACAGGTAGCGGTGGACGAGCTCCTCGTTCACATCCTGGGGATCCACGCCGGCCGCGATCATCTCCCGGATGGCGTGGACGATCTCGTCCCGGCCGCCGTAGTTGAAGGCGACATTCAGGATCAGCCGCTGGTTGTTCTTGGTGAGCTCGATGGCGTGACGCACCTTCGCCTGCAATGACGGCTTGATCCCGCTCAGCTCACCAATGTGGCGAAGTTGGACGCCCTTGCGATCCAGCTCGGCGAGCTCCCGGTCAATCACCTCTTCCACTATGCTCATCAGACCGCGCACCTCTTCCGCGGGCCGCCCCCAGTTCTCGGTCGAGAAGGCATAGATCGTCAGATACTTGATGCCAAACTCGCCGCAAGCCTCGATCACCCGGCGCAGGTTCTCCGTGCCCGCCCGGTGCCCGGCCATGCGCGGCAGGCCGCGCGCCTGTGCCCAGCGCCCATTGCCATCCATGATAATGGCAACATGCGTCGGGATCTGCTCCGGCAGCGAGGGCTCCTTCGATTGTGCCTGTGCGGCAGGGCTCGCCGATTCAGACCTCAAGGACCTCGGTCTCCTTCCGCTGACTGATCTCGTTGACTTGCTCAATCATCCGGTCGGTGATCTTCTGCAGCTCGGTCTCTCCCCGATGAAGATCGTCCTCGGAGATCACTTTCTCGCGCTCAAACTCGCGCAAGTCGTTCTGCACGTCACGGCGCACATTCCGCACCGCCACCCGGGCTTCCTCCGCCCGATGGTGCACCACCTTCACCAACTCGCGCCGCCTCTCTTCTGTCAGAGGCGGGATGACCAGGCGGATCAGCTTTCCGTCGTTGCCCGGGTTCAGGCCGAGATCGGAGGCCTGGATCGCCCGTTCGATACTCTTCAGGCTCCCGGGATCGAAAGGACGAATCGTCAGCAGGCGGGGTTCGGGGGCCGAGATCGTCGCCAGCTGCATGAGCGATGTCGGGACGCCGTAGTAGTCGACCTGCAGGCGCTCGACCAGCGCGGGAGAGGCCCGACCCGTACGAATGCCAGCCAGGTCGTCTTCCAGCGAACGGACGGCCCCCTTCATCCGGGACTCCCCATCGGCCAGTGCTTCGTTCACCATAGGGGCACTCCTGCCATCGAGGCTTGAGCGTCGGGCCCGAGGTCGTTAAGGATAGCGCAAAACCAGGAAAATGCGAAGGAGGGCTTGCATGACGTCTTCAGCTTTGGCTGGGCAGCGGGCGGTCGGCGCTCCGCTTCGCCCGCCCTCCTGCCCAGCGCTGGATTTCGGTCCGCGACGCCCTGTGCGCAGACTGTCATTCCGCGGACAGCCATCGGAGGCTGCGCCATCGCGCCCGGTGGCCGGCCAGGCATCCTACCCGGCCCGGTTGCCTGTTGCCCCCGCCGGGAACCGCGCGTACGTCCTAGCCGGCGATGACCGTGCCGACCGGCTGGCCAAGGACCGCCTTGACAAGATTATCCGGCTTCCACATGTCCAGGACGGTGATCGGCAACTCGTTGTCCATGCACAACGAGATGGCAGTGCTATCCATGATCTGTAGGCGAAGGTTGAGGAATTCGATATAGGTCAGGCGGTCAAAACGCTTGGCCTTCGGCTCCTTCTGCGGATCCGACTCGTAAACCCCGTCGACCTTGGTGGCTTTGATCAGGACATCGGCGTTGATCTCCATCGCCCGCAGCGCGGCCGCCGTGTCGGTGGAGAAGTAGGGGTTGCCGGTTCCCCCACCGAGGATCACCACGCGGTCCTTCTCCAGATGGCGGATCGCCCGGCGCCGAATGTAGGGCTCCGCCACCGCCCGCATTTCGATCGCCGACATGACCCGGGTGACGACGCCGACTCGTTCCAGCGCCTCCATCAAGGCCAGCGAATTCATCACCGTGCCGAGCATGCCCATGTAGTCGGCGGTGGCGCGTTCCATGCCATGCTCGATCCCCTCGCGGCCTCGCCACAGGTTGCCCGCCCCGATCACGATCGCCACCTGGACGCCGTAGCTTCGGACTTGTTGCACCTTGGCAGCGACTTCTTCGGCGCGCGTAGGATCGATGCCGAACCCCTGCGGCCCGGCCAGGGCTTCCCCGCCGAGCTTGAGCAGCACGCGGCGATAGACAGGTTCACTCATCCCGATACCCTCATCTGGAAGTTGCCGGCTTCTCCCCAACCGCCAGGCGGCCGATCCCCCAGCTCGCTACTGGCCATCAAGAACACGGGCCAACACAGGGTTGGCCCGGGCCTCTACTCGGCCTCCTCGCCGACGGCCCAGCGCGTGAAGCGCCGGATGCTGATCTTCTCGCCCGTCGTGGCGATCATCTCCTGTAGCAATTGGCCGACATTCTTCTTGTCGTCCCGGATGTATGGCTGGTGCAGCAAGCAGAACTCCTCGTGAAACTTCTCCAGCCGGCCATCGACGATGCGGTCGACGATCTTCTCTGGCTTGCCTTCGTCCAGGGCCCGCTTGCGGGCTTCCTGCCGCTCATGATCGACCACTTCAGCGGGGACGTCGGCGACATCGACCCAGCGAGGCGAGTTGGCCGCAATCTGCAGGGCGATCTCGTGGGCGAAGGTCCGGAATTCCTGCGTGCGGGCCACGAAGTCGGTCTCGCAGTTGACCTCAACCATGACGCCCACGCGGCCATCCCCGTGGCTATACAGATCGAGCACGCCTTCGCGCGTCTCACGGTCGGCCCGCTTGGCCGCAGCTGCCAGCCCCTTGGCGCGCAAGAGCGCCACGGCTTTGTCGAAGTCCCCACCGCTCGATTCCAACGCCTTCCGGCAGTCCAGGACCCCGGCTCCGGTCTCCTGGCGCAGGAGCTTAACTTGCTCGGCCGGGACGTTCATTGGGCCGCCTCCACCGGGCCCGCCGCCTCATCCTTGGCCTCGCCTGCCTCTCCCACCACATGCTCCGTCTCGCCGTACTCGCCGGTCTGCAGCTTGGCCAGGGTGGCCTCGCCCAGAAGCTCCTCATCGGTCATCACGACCTCGCCCTTCGGCTCGGCTTCCGCCTGACCCGCTGCCTCCGCTTCCTCATCCTTGCGCATCGCCTTGCCTTCCAGCACCGCGTCGGCGATCTTGGATGTCAGGAGCTTGATGGCACGGATGGCATCGTCGTTGGAGGGGATGACGTAGTCCACACCACCTGGATCGCAATTCGTGTCGACCAGCGCCAGAACGGGGATTCCCAGTAGGTTGGATTCGTGCACCGCCGTCTCCTCGCGCCGGACGTCGACGACGAAGACGATCCCCGGCAGGGAGCGCATCCCCCGGATGCCGCCCAGGCGAAGCTGCAGGCGCTCGATCTGCCTGGTGAGGGACAACGCTTCTTTCTTCACCAGCTGCTCGAACTCGCCTGCCTCACGCCTGCGCTCCAACGCCTCCAGCTCGTCGATCCGGCTGCGGATCGTGCGCCAGTTGGTCAGCGTCCCGCCCAGCCAGCGACTGTTGACAAAGGGCATGCCGCAGCGGACCGCCTCGATCTCGATCGTTTCCTGCGCCTGCCGCTTGGTGCCGACGAACAGGATTTCCTGGCCGCCGGCCACGCAGTCGCGGACGAGGCCATAACCCTTCTGCAGGGCATCGAGGGTCTGCTGCAGATCGATGATGTGGATGCCGTTGCGCTCAGTGAAGATGTACGGCTTCATGCGCGGGTTCCACTTGCGGGTTCGGTGACCGAAGTGGACGCCCGTCTCGAGCAGGGCTTTCATGCTAATGACGGCCATGGATACGAACCTCCTGTGCGTTATGCCTCCGCCTCCTTCTTCCCTGGCTGGAGCCGATTGGCCCATCGGCACGCCCAGCCAAGTCCGGAGACGTGTGAGATATGCCCCTATCGGGCAGAAATCTCCCGCCGAGGAATGCTCTCCTGGCGGGAGCAGATGAAGTTTACCACATGAACCGGCAATCCGTCAAAGGCC
>CAZEMA010000076.1:5774-12287 GCA_964513155.1 uncultured Anaerolineaceae bacterium | reverse complement strand
TCAAATTCGTCAACGGGCTCGGGCGGCACTCGTGGTGGCTCCGGCCCCCGTAGATCCTTGAGGAAATCGAGCTCATCTGCAGCTTCGCCCGTTGTCGGCGGCTGGGCGCGGCGCAGAGCCCTCAGGAGCTCGGATTCTTCGGGAGGTGCGGGGCGTACCCCGGCAGGCTCCGGGCCAGCAGGTTCTTTCCCCGCTCCAGCCCCGGCGGGGCGCGCCGCGGGCCGGGGCGCGGTCTCTTCAGCGGCAGAGCGGGAGTCGCGCCGAATCCGGGCAGCCAGGGAGGGGCGTTCTTTGTACCGCGGGGCCGGCGTCAGCGGGGGAAGTTCTTCTTCGGCCCGCGGCCCAGACGGCGGCACCGGGGGTGCTTCTTCCAGATCGGTGGGGAGTAGACGGTCAGGGATTGTTGGGCCACGTCCCGATAACGGCGGCCGCCCTAGCCATTCCTCTTCCGGCTCAGGCCGTTCAGGCGCCTCACGCCCTCCCCGATCGGCAGAAGGGGCGGCCTCCATCGTTCCCGGTTCCTCGAGGGACGGCAGCACCGCTTCACCGCGGTCGGGGCCGCTTTCCGTAGGGGATGGCCAGGCAGGCCCCCCTAGCCCCCTCGTCTCTTCCTCTGCCCCGGCGGCGAGGCTGTCTTGGTCCTTGAAGAAATCCTCCGGCAAGACGGACTCTTCCTCACCCGATGGCGCTACCGGCTGAGGCGCTCCTGCCCTCAGGCGGATGAGCCAGTCATCCTCCTGAGCTTGTCCTCCCCCGGAGGTCTTGGCATCCGATGCCTGACGCTTTCGGATGCGCGCCAGCCAACCCGGGACTTCACCTTCTTTCGGCGTACCAGGCTCGCCGCCGCCTTCACTCACCCACTCGGGGATTTCTCCCTCCGGCGGGCCTTCTTCCTCCTGATCCGCGTGGCGTAACCGGCCAAGCCACTCCGGTTGCCCAGGCACTGCCTCGGCTCCATCTTTGCCTTCGGCCGGTTCGCCTTCAGCGGAGGGCTTCTCCTGCCGCCAGCCTTCCCGGGCCGCACCCCGGCCTTCTCCCTGATCAAGGGAGCCGCGCAGAAGAGCATCGAGGTTGGAGGCCGCATCGGAGGAGCTCTCGCCCGCCACGAGGGGCTTGAGCCGGGCGCCGCAGTGTTCACACGCCTCAACGCCTTCCGGGTTCAGCTTGCTGCACATGGGACAGCGCACGTCGGCCATGGCGCTAGTCACCAAAAGGACGATCTGAGGCGAGCAACACCCGAAGGCCGGTGGCGATCGCTCCTAGGGCCACCCCGAGCAGGATGCCGCGCGACCCACCCGCTGCCCATACCTGGGTGAGCCAATTCCGGGCATAGTCGAACGGCGCGGACTGCGGGCTGTCGCCCGCGATCACCCAGGGGGTGGCGCCCAGGAGCACAACGCAGGCGACTACCACGAAGATCAGGCTGAGCACATCCCGCTTCCGAGCCAGAAGCCGGAAGCCAGCCACGGTAAGCGATACTGCCAGCAGAGCCATGAGGCTGGCCTCCACCGGCAGCTGCACGTGATTGAAGAGGAGCAGCATAACCTCGTAGTCCGGGCCAAACAGGACGCCCAGTCCGAATGTCACCAGCAACGCCAGAATCAAGATGGCGCTGTAGGGCCAACCTCGCTCTTGCAGGCTGACTTTGTTCCAGTGGGTGTTGAGCAGGTTGAGGAGCCCGAGCAGCAGAGCGGCAGTCGCCAGCAGGACTGCCAGACTGATCAGCACCTGCCCCAGGCCATCAATCTGCGGGCTGCGCAGCAGGAATCCCAGGAGGATCACCAGCCCAGCTGCGCTGGCAACCGCCGCCCACAGGAACGACAGCCGCAGTCTCATAGGAGGCCCATGATCGTCCGGACGAGCGTGCCCACCAGGATGGCGGCGATGATCAGGAGGCGCACGGCGTCCTGTGCCCTTAAGCTGGCCGGATGGAGTGGACCAACATTCAGGTATGCCCCACCGGCAAAGACCTCCTCACCGATCAAGGCGTTCTCGGCCGTGGCGTAGAGCAGAGCCTGGGTTTGGATGTCATCGGTCCCAGCCAGGACGAACTTCTGTTGCCTCTCGCCGAAGTCGGCCGCCAGGGCGCCTTCCGCCCCGAAGGAGCCGATCAACATATGGACCGAGACACCCTCAGTGGCCAGGAGTGTCGGCAGTCCGGCGACGTAGGAGTACGGCGTCGGTCCCAACATCCGGGCCGAGGTGGCCTGATACCGGTCGCTGGCGCCGACGCGACGGTAGGCCGATCGGAGCGTGTCTTGCGCCAGGATCATCATGGCCCCGTCGGCAGCGGTGACCACGGCCGGCCGATCGCTCATCGTCGTCGCCGCCGCGACCCTTCCGAGCACAGCCAACCCCGCCAGCGCCGGGGCGCTCTCTGCCCCAGTCACCGACCCAGTGCCCAACGAGAGATGCACTCTCTCTCCGCCCTCGACGGCGCGCTCGATTGCCCTCCCCAGCGCCTCATAGCCAGCGATGGGGCGGAACACCGTTGGCCAACGCCGGCCCAAGACGGCGTAAAGGATAAGCAGGCCGATAAAGAGCACAAAGACAAGCACACCGACAAGACCGGCCAGGCCGCCGCTGATCATCTCCGCTCCTCCCGCAAGCGCACGACGAGATCGCGGACCTTGCCCGGATCCTCGAGCATCCGCACCAGACTATTCAGCGTTCCGCCGGAAGCGCCCAACAGCGGCTCAACCAAGTAGCCGACCTGCGCGGCAAGGACCGTCAACGGTCCCGCCGCCTCTAGCAGAAAAGCCGCGGCACTCCCTATGCCCGCCCGGGACAATCGGGCTGCAACTCGCTCGTTAAGATCTCGGTCCTCAATCATCATGTCCGCGCAGTATAGCACAACCTGCAACACCCAACCACACGGCCCACCCGTTGCACAGCTCATACCGCGCAGCTCGGCCCAGAGCGCGAGCCAATCCTCCCCACCTCGAAGCATTAGATGCACCGGATTCTGCGGAGAGGGCCATGGGCAGAGGCGAAACAAGGCGCATCTCGTCCGCCCTCGCGCCGCCGATGTCCCTGGACGCACGGCCCGACCGCAACGCAGACGCGGGAGACGGCATGCCGTCTCCCCGATTGCACTCCCGCCTGCTTGCGATATAATGCGGAACAGGTGTTCGAGAAGAGTGCCCATGGCTCTCGACTTCCCCCAGGTTGTGCCCCAGGTAGAGGAAATGAGCCAGGCTGCAGCCCTTCGGGCTGCAGAGTTGGAGGCCAAGATCCCGGGCCTCCTCGAGGCGCTGGCCCAGGCCTCCCAGATTCCGCCGGACGAGTTGCGGGCCAAGATCCTTCGCGCTGGAGACCGCTGGCCGGGTGCCCTCCCGACCGGCGAGTCCATCGACGACATCTACCCTTTGCCTCCGCATCCCGAGCGGCTGACCATCCTCGGGGCCGATGGCTCGCAGATCTACCCCGACCGGCACGCCACCGCCCTCTACTACCTGATCAACATCGGCAGCATCCGGATCGACCACGGCAGCGGTGAGCCCCCGCAGGTGGCCAGCCGCCCCCGGGTGATGTACGACGAGGCCGACTTGTACGGCGAGAACGAGGGGCTGATCTCGCCCGCACTGATCGACGGCCAGCGCGACGTCGCCGAGATTGGCGAACTGGCTCGTTTGGCCGCAGACCCCTCCGTCGGCCCCACGCTGGCCCTGCTCGACAACGGTCTCCTCCTCTGGCTGGCGCTGCAGAGTCGCGAGCAAAGCCGACGCGAGATCAGCCGTCTCCTGTCCGAGTACCTGGAGAACCTGGGGAGGCTCAAACAAGCGGGCGCCGCCGTCGCTGGATTCGTGGATCGCCCGCGCAGCGCCAACGTAATCGCCCTGCTGCACCTGGCCCGCCTTCCCGCCGACCAGATTGACAGCGACACGCTGCGGGCCAATCCGTTGCGCGGCCTGACCGACCGGGCCCTCTTCGCCCGGCGGCTTCGGCCCGGGGAGCGCAGCGCCCGCTTCGTGAATGCCTCCCCCGTCAACAACCAGTTCGAAACCGCCGGCCACTCGATCGAGTTCTTCTACTTGAATTGCGGCCCCCGGGGCCAGATCGCCCGGGTCGAGATACCGCGCTGGGTGGGCGAGGACCCCCGCCTGATGGACATCGTCCATGCCGGGATCATCGAGCAGTGCCGTACCCCCGAGGGATTCCCCTACGTGCTGGTGCGCGCCCATGAGCTGGCGGTCGTCACCCAGGATGATCGCCGGGCACTCGATCAAATGCTCAGCGAGGCTCTTCTGCAATGCGGCCTGGTGCCCTCTCTCTCCCAGAAGGCGGTGACCAAACAGTGGACAGGCGCCAGGCGGCGACACAAGCTGTAAAGGAGCCGGTTGGATGACCGCTCTTCCGCTTCTCATCGGTCGCGTGACCCGTTCTAGCACCCTCGGCTACACCGGCGCTGTTCGCCTGCCCGAGCCCGACGTTCCCGTTTTCGGCTCCTACTGCCAGGCCGAGGCGCAACGTGGCCAGAGCCAGGTGATCGGGTTGATCTACAACCTCAGCATCGAGGACGACGCCTTCGCCCGTCAGGTGGCGACCGCCCAGAGCCTCACGCCCGAACAGCTGGCGGATACCCAGATCAACCGCCAGGTGCCCATCGAATTCAGCGCCCTGACCATCGGATACCGCGAAGGCGACGAGTTCCACTACACCCTGCCGCCCCAGCCGCCCATGACCCTGGCCCCGATCCAGACCCTGCCGTCCGAGTCGGTCCGGGCCTTCAGCCGACGGCTCGATTTCCTTCCTCTGATTCTGAACGCTCCCGAGATTCCCATCGACGAACTCGTGGCAGCCGCCTTGCGCCTGGCCGCCGTCGCCCGTCCCGAGAGTGAGCGCCGGCCTTTCCTGGTCGAGGCCGGTCGCGAGTGCGCCCGGCTCCTGGCGCATGACCTGACCCGGCTGGAGAACCTTCTGCGCAACCTGCAGCTCTAGGAAAGAACATCCGCCATGGGCCCCCCGCGAGCGAGTCAGTCAAGCGGCTCGAGATCGTCCGAACAGATGCCGGGAAGCCGATGCCGTTGATCCGAGATAGACTCGGACGCGTGCGCTGGGCCCTCTTCTGCCCAGGAATGGAAGGATCATGACCGAACGCTCGCAACTGGATTCCTACTTCGGAGCTCGCCGGCAAGAAGCGCCGCTGGGCATGGTCGTCGGCGGATCCCTTTCCGCCGGCCTCCAGGTGAAGCTCGATCCGCGCTTCACCATGGAGAGGCTCGCCGTCGGCCGCTATGTCGTGATCCACGGGACGCAGAGCGGCCGCAGGTTTTTCGGCCTGGTCACCGACATCGCCCTCGACTCGACCAACCCGGATCTGAGCCGGCGTCCTCCGAATGCCGCAGAGGGATTCGTATCCGACGTGTATGCCGGCCAGGTCGCCTTTGGCACCATGCATGTGAGTCCCATGCTCATGCTCGATGAGGACGACGACCAGCCTCGCCCGATCAAGACCATCCCGGCCCATTTCGCCCCCGTCTACGAAGCCTCGCCGCAAGATGTCGAGCGCGTCTTCGGCGCCGAGGACGCTTCCCACTTCTACGTTGGCACCCCCCTCGAGATGGACGACGTCCAGGTCAACCTCGACCTGGCGCGCTTCGTCGAGCGCTCCTCCGGTGTCTTCGGTAAGAGCGGCACCGGCAAGTCGTTCATCACGCGGACGTTGCTCGCCGGCATCATCAAGGCCGACCTGGCCTCCGCCTTGATCTTCGACATGCACAACGACTACGGCTGGGCCGTGAAAGACGAGGTCGGCCGGGAGTACAAGGGCCTACGCCAGCTATTTCCCGACGGCCGGGTCAGTGTCATCACCCTGGACGAGACCACCTCCCGGGCGCGGGGGAGCAAGACCGACGGCGTCCTGCGCATTGGCTACGAGCAGATCGAGCCCGAAGATGTCGAGATGTTGGCTGGCCTGATGGGGCTGGGCGACATCCAGACCGGAGCCCTCTACTACCTCCGGCGCCAGTTGGGCATGTCCTGGATCGCCAAGCTCCTGCAGGACGAGGAAGCCACGGAAGAGTTGCAGGTCCTGGTCGACAGCGGGCGGATCCTGGCTGGAACCCTGGGCGCCATACAGCGCAAGTTTGAGCTGCTCCGGCGTATGGACTTTCTCGTCCCGGGCAAGGGTGAGGACGTTGTGGACGGCATCTTCCACCGCCTGAGCAAGGGCATCAGCGTCGTGCTCGAGTTCGGCACCTACGGCAACACCCTGGCCGCCTACGTCCTGGTCGCCAACTACCTCACCCGGCGCATCCACCAGCGCTACGTCCAACAGAAGAACCTCGCGGCCGGCCACAAAGGTGACGAACCGCGGCCCCTGGTGATCGTCATCGAGGAGGCTCACAAGTTCCTGGATCCCCAGATCGCGAGCTACACCATCTTTGGCAACATCGCCCGCGAACTGCGCAAGTACAATGTCACCCTGCTCATCGTGGACCAGCGTCCCAGCGGCATCGACGACGAGGTCATGAGCCAGGTTGGGACTCGGGTGACCTGCCTCCTGGACAA
>CAZEMA010000076.1:0-5674 GCA_964513155.1 uncultured Anaerolineaceae bacterium | reverse complement strand
GCGGGATCCCGTTCCCTCAGCCGAACTGGCCGGGGGATTCTTTCGTGATTCCTACATTCTTTTCGTAGAATGATGACGATCGTCAAGGCGGGAGTCGGCCACCGTTTGTGTGAGTGGTGGATCGGTGCTTCCCGCAGGGTTGCTCCCCGGGCCGCTGCCGGGGAGTTTGCGAAGGAGAGGTTCCCATGAAGTGGTCATGGAAGATCGGCCGGATTGCCGGCATCGACGTCTACATGCATGCCACCTTCCTGCTCCTGCTCGGCTGGGTGGCTCTGAGCTATTGGCTTGAGGCAGGCAAATGGGCCGTCGTATTGGCAGGGGTCGGGTTCCTTCTGGCCTTGTTCGCGGTCGTGGTCCTGCACGAGCTGGGTCACGCCCTCACCGCACGCCGCTACGGCATCAAGACACGGGATATCACCCTCCTGCCCATCGGCGGCGTCGCACGCCTGGAACGCATGCCAGATGTGCCGGCCCATGAACTGCGGGTCGCACTGGCCGGACCGGCAGTCAACGCAGTCATCGCCGCAGGCCTCTTCCTCTGGCTATGGCTGACCGGGGGGTTGGCACCCCTCGCCCAATTGAGCCTGACGGGCGGGGCGTTCCTGCCGCGGTTAATGGCGGTCAATCTGTTCCTGGCCGCCTTCAACCTGGTTCCTGCCTTCCCCATGGATGGCGGCCGAGTGCTGCGGGCCCTCCTGGCCACACGCATGGAGTACACCCGGGCGACTAACCTGGCCGCCAGCCTTGGGCAGGGAATCGCCTTCCTCTTCGGGCTGATCGGCCTGTTCACCAACCCGTTCCTGCTCTTTATCGCCTTGTTCGTCTGGATCGGAGCGGCCCAGGAGGCCAGCATGGTCCAGGTCAAGTCGGCTCTGGGCGGCATCCCCGTCAGTCGGGCCATGCTCACCCAGTTCCAGACCCTGGCGCCCAGCGATTCACTCACCCGGGCCGTCGACCTGATTCTGGCCGGCTCCCAGCAGGACTTTCCCGTCGTGGATGGCGGGCACGTGGTGGGCGTCCTCACCCGGGCCGACATGCTTACCGCCTTGGCCCAGGGCAAGCAGGCCGTCATGGTCAGTGAGGTGATGCGCCGCGAGTTCCAGACGACGGACTCGGCCGCCATGCTCGAACGCGCCTCGACTCAGCTACAGACGTGCGACTGCCACACCTTGCCAGTCACCCACGATGGCGCCCTGGTGGGGCTGCTCACGATGGAGAATGTCGGCGAGTTCCTGATGATCAAGGGCGCCCTGGAAGCAGCCCGGGGCGGGCCCCGTCGGATCCGCTTGGCCTAGCAAGCGGGGCCGCAAGCAGGGCTAGCGGGCCCCGGGGTCACCGGTCCGTTAGCCCCTCTCCACCGGGCGGGACCTCGCTCTGCGGGTCCCGCCCGGTGCATTGCTGGCCCTTTCTTCTCAGAGTTGGGCGCCCTTCCTACCATCCTTTGAGATTGGTGATTGAGCTTCTCCGAAGGGCGTTGTAAGATGAGACGGATCGAGGGTGAAGCCAGGGGGAGGGGGTCCATGCGTGACCGCAAGAAGATGTTCCGCATCGGGCTGGTTGTGCTTCTCGCGATCAGCCTTTTCGTCTGCCCCCTGGCAGCGGGCGGACTCGGGCTCAGGGGCGCGAACGCGCAAATCGCGTTCACCCCCAACGTCTCTACTCAGGAGCTGACCCAAACGATAGAGGGGCCGGGGCTGGGAGCGGTGACGCCGGTGCCCCCTGTGGGGCCTGGGCAGTACTTTGAGGAAAGCGATCCGAATCGGCCGGCAGTGCTTGGGGTTCAAGGCGACGAACGGTATGGATGGGGTCATGTCGCTGGCCATCCCGGACTTGTCCTGATCTGATACACGGACGCGTCTGGGACCCACTATCCTGTACTTGACGGGACAAGCGACGCGTTCCTTGGCTCACTTGATCGCGCCACAGGGACCAGACTGGAGGACGGGTTCGAGGACTACGTGACTCAGCGGGAGTCGCTCGAACACGAAAGACTTGCTGCAGGAGTAGAGGGGTTGGGATCAGGGGCACTCGGCATCGCCGCGGCCGCCCTAATATCAGCGTGCCCAGAGACAGGAGGAGCCGGCTGCCTTGGTGCTCTGTTGGTGTTAGCCGCCTCGGGAGGTGGCAATGTGATCCGGAATATCATCCGGATTGTGTCCATCGACTTTGAGACGGGCGATGTGGAGGACAGTCTACGCGACAGCTTCCAACAGGCAAGGTTGACTGGAGGGGACTGATGGAGAAGGAGAAATGAATCAGCATCGACGGGGCACATTCGGATACTCGCGGATTGCCCTCATATCGATCGTCTTGTTCATCGTGTGGACGATGGTGCCCGCAGGCGTCTTCTTCGTGACGGTCGGCCAACTAGGCTGGGGTATCGTCCTTTCGGCCGGCGGAGTTGCAATCGCAGGAGTAGCCCTAGAGGGCCGGCTCTTGAGGACCCTCGAGGCACGCGAGATTCCCCGGGAACGCGGATACGTCCAACTCCTTATCTGGCCGGCACTGACGGTGCTGAATGTGCTAACCGTATTCCTCATTTCCGATGCTTTCGGTCCTAGCATACGTGTCCTCCTCGCCATCTACTGCGTAGGGATGGTGGTCCTCATGGGACTGGCGGTACGCGGCGTGCTCAGGTCGATGGGCAGGCACAGCTAGGATACCCTTCAAACGTCAATACGCTTCGGACCGCTGGCAGGGGCCCGATGGAACAACAGGCTTTCAAACTGGGCTGATTGCGCTTCTCGCGATCGGCCCTTTCGTCTGCCCCTTGGCCGCGGGCTCGTATTGCGACAGGGCGCCTATGCCGGGGGTGAGCGACAGGTAGCGGGCGTCCGCTACCCGCCTCTGATGAAGTCAAGCGCGTATTGCGCATCCAGGTAATTCGGATTGATCTCAAGTGCCGTCTGGAAGTCGTCAACGGCCCCCGAGAGATCGCCGAGGCGGTAGCGGGCCCAGCCGCGCCACAGCAGAGATTCCTCGGCCTTCGAGGTCCGATACAGGGTAGCAGTGGCCAGATTGATCACATCCTGGAAACGGCCCTCGTTGAAGTAGGCGATGTAGGGTCCAAACTGATAGCGGGTGAAACGCCAGGGCAGGCCGATGGCCAGGGCAGTATCGAACGCCTGCGCTGCCTCCGCGTAGCGTTCGAAGTAGACCAGGTTGGTCCCCAGGTTGAACCAGGCGAAGGCGTCCTGAGGCTCGGCATCGATCTCCGACCGGGCCGTTTCCAGGGCGCGCTGGCGGTTGACGTCGGCATCAGCGTCGACGCCCAGCAACGAATCGATCGTCGCCTGGTCTTCCGGCCGATAGATGTAGAGGTACACCCGGTTGAAGGCCTGCCAGCCCTCATCCAGGGTCTCGTAGGACAGGGGTTGGTCGGCCCCCTTGTTCGTGTCCTGGACGATGAAGGCCCTCTGGGCGTCGTCGTAGCCGGTCACCAGCAGATAGTGTGCCGCCCACCCACCGCCCCCCTCCTGGATGGTGTAGCCCTCCTCGATGATCACCGGCAAGCCGGCCGCCAGGAAGCGCCGCAGGGTGTCGAGTGTCCCGCCGACGCGGTAGTCGGCGTTCAGCCAGCCAGCGCGGGTGCGGACGTAGTAGACCAGTTCCTCGACACTGACGTTCTTGTCGCCTCGCTCGGGCTTGAGCACAGCCGAGATGTCGAACTGGTCCCCCTCCCAGCCAAAGAAGCGCAAGCCGAGGGCCAGCGTGGCCGGGCCGCAGTTGTTCCAGTCCTGTTTCTCCCACGCAGGGGCTGGCAGGCGGACGGCCCCCGGGAGGGGGGTTGGGGTCAGGGTAGCGGTTGGGCGGAGGTGAGTGATCGTCGTTGGAGCTGCAGTAGCCGTCGGAGCGGGTGCCAGCCCGGCGCGGCTTTCGGAACCTCCAACAGGCGTCGGCAGGGTATCCCCGGGGTGGAGCCATCCCCGGATCACCCCACCGGCCGCATCGAACCGCCACTCGAGTCGGTAGCGGACGGAGGGAAGCTGGTAGACCAGAATGAGCAGGGCCATGCCGATGGCCAAGCCCAGCGAAAACCAACCGAGCCAGCGGCGCATGGGACGGGATTATAACAGCCAGAGTGATAGCGGCAGGTTGGTCCAGGACGAGGGCAGACTTGGCGAGGGATAGGATCGCACACCATTCCCTCATGCCCTTTCCCTGCTAGAATACGACCATCCGGTGTCCGCTGGTTATCCCTAGGTGAGCTACCATGGCCGAGACAAACACGCTTGTGATCTTCGGCGCCTCCGGTGACCTGGCCCAGCGCAAGCTCGTGCCCGCGCTCTTCGGTCTCCACCTGAAGGGCCGCTTGCCCGCCGGCTTCCGCCTACTGGGTTTCTCCCGCACCCCGCATACCGATGAGACCTTCCGCCAGGCACTGGAAGCCGAGATCAGCAGCCAAGCGCTTGACCCAGCTGCCTGGCCAGCCTTCTCCGAGCAGCTAGGCTACGTGACCGGAGATCCGACCAACGAGGTCGACCTCTCCCGGCTGGAGGCCAGGCTCAAGAAGGGCGAGTCGGCCGATGGCGCCAATCGCCTGTACTACCTGGCAACGCCGCCCCAGGTGTACACACCCGTGGTCGCCGCCCTCTGCCAGCAGGGGATGGTGGATCAGGCCAGGGGCTGGCGCCGGGTCGTGATCGAGAAGCCGTTTGGCAGCGACCTGCCGTCGGCCCAGGCCCTGAACCAAGCTATCCACAAGGAGTTGAGTGAAGACCAGATCTACCGCATCGATCACTACCTGGGAAAGGAGACGGTACAGAACGTCCTGGTCTTCCGCTTCGCCAACAGCATCTTCGAACCGATCTGGAACCGGAACTACATCGATCACGTCCAGATCACCATGGCCGAATCCTCGGGCGTCGGCCACCGCGGCCCCTTCTACGACTCGGTGGGCATCCTGCGAGACATGTTCCAGAACCATCTGATGCAGCTTATGGCTCTGGTGGCAATCGAGCCGCCCGCTTCGTTCGTGGCCGACTCGCTACGCAACGAGAAGGCGAAGCTGATGAGCGCCATCCGGCCCATTCGGTCCGAGGAGGTTCACCAGCACACGGTTCGGGGACAGTATCGAGGCTACCTGCAGGAGCCGGGCGTGGCCCCGGGTTCACAGACGGCCACCTACGCGGCTGTGCGCTTCTATGTCGACAACTGGCGCTGGCAGGGGGTACCCTTCTACCTGCGCTCGGGCAAACGCCTGCCGGCCAAGACGACGGAGATTTCCATCCAGTTCAAGTCCGTGCCACACGTGATGTTCGCGCTACCCGTGGGGCGGCAGATACGGCCCAACTCGATCTCACTGTGTCTGCAGCCGGATGAGGGCATCCACCTGCGCTTTGAGGCCAAGGTGCCCGATACGGTGGCGGACATGCGCTCGGTCGACATGGACTTCCACTACGCCGATGACTTCGGCCCGGGCGCCATCCCCGAGGCCTATGAACGCCTGCTGCTGGACGCCCTTAACGGCGACGCTTCACTATTCAACCGCACCGATTCCATCGAGCTGGCCTGGGCTTTGATTGATCCCATCGTCCAGGGCTGGGAAACACCCATCGCCCCACCCCTTGAAACGTACGAGCCTGGTTGCTGGGGTCCGCCCAGCGCCGCCGCCTTCCTGGCCAGAGAAGGGCGAGCCTGGGTGCTGGGCTGCGGCGGGCACGAGATCTTCTAG
>CAZEMA010000075.1:8883-12328 GCA_964513155.1 uncultured Anaerolineaceae bacterium | reverse complement strand
CCCTTCACCCTTGTTGTCGGCGACGACTACCAGCCCTGCTTCGACCCCACCCAGGGACAGGGCGACGAGTAGGGGCACGCCATGGCGTGCCCCTACTCGCGCCCCCGAAGCCTTGGGCGCTGCCGTCTCTGTCGTGTGCTCTCCCTAGCGGGTGGTGTCGCCCTCTGCATCTACCATTTCGAGGGCAGGTTCGCTCCGGGCCGCACGTTCTTTCCGACCGTCGGCCTCATGCTTGCCGCGGTCGGGACGGCCGGGTCAGACGCCGAGCCAGTCCTCGACGTCCTTGCTGGTCACGACCCGGCCGGTCCCGCCCATCCCCAGCGTGGAGAGCCCGCCCACGATGTTCCCCCATCGAAGGCATTCGCCCAGGGGACGGCCGTCCAGCCAGGCCTTGAGGAAGCCGGCATTGAAGCAGTCCCCGGCTCCGGTCGTGTCCAGCGGTTTCACCGCGATCGCAGGCTCGTGCACGATGGGCCCACCGTCGCAGGCATAGGCCCCACCCGCGCCGTCCTTGATGACGACCAACGGAGAGATCTCGGCCAGGGTGCGGATGGCGTGCTCGACATCATCGAGACCGGTCAGGAGGCGCGCTTCCCGGGCGTTGGCCATAAACATGTCAAGGCCTTTCACCACGTGGCGCACCGGGGACTCACTGAGACGGACCAGTTCGCTTGTATTGCCATCCATCACCAGCTTCATACCTCTTGCCCGGGCCAATCGGAGTCCAGCTCCGGCGAGTGGGCCGGCATAGAAGCCTGGGACATAGAGCACGTTGGCCGAAACGGCCGGCAGCGCCTTCATCGCCGCCGGCACGGCGGGCGAGGGATCGTAGTAGGCAAGGAAGGCCCGATCCTCTGGATACGAGGCGGCCACGGTGATGTTGCGGAGCGACCGATTGTGATGGACGAAGAAGGTCTCGTCCAGCCCCTCCGATTTCGCCTTCTCGTATACGAAGCGGCTGAACTCATCCGTGCCGAAATCGACTGCCCAGGCGACTCGCAGACCGAGGCGGTGCATGGCGACGGCGCTGTTGTAGGAGCCGCCCGGCGTCATGGCGAAGTGCGTGGCGACAACTTCCTTGCCCAGCTGCGGGAACTCAGGCTGACCGGTGAAGATCAGGTCCAAGCAGTAATCGCCGACGATGAACACGTCGGCGGTCGGGCCGGCGGCTGACCGCCGCCGGCCCTTGGCGTCCGATCTGTGCCGAGGCTCCGCCGGATCCGGCCGGCCGTTTGCCGCGTCGGCCATCGTGGCTCAGGCGGGCGGAATGCCCTGGGCGGCACGTTCTTGCTCGGCGCGCTGGCGCAGCTGCTGACGCAGGCCGCGGATATCCCGCGGCACAAAGAACAGCGCGCCAAGGTAGAGCACAAAGCACAGCAGCCAGGCTGTCAGGCAGATGACCAGGATGGCGTTCTGCAGGCTGGTGGCATCGGCGAGCAGGCCCGCCATGAATGGGGCCAGCGCCGCGCCACTGTTCTCGACGAACTGCTCAACGGCCATGGTCGTGCTGCGCACCTCCGGCAGCGTCACGTCGTAGATCGTCGACAGGACATTGGGTGAGGAGAACGGCATAAAGATGGCCGTCAAGCACATCAGGACGAAGAACTGCGTACGCATCTCCAGCGGCGTCCGAATCGCGAGGAAGAGGAAGATGGCGCCCAGGAGCACGCCCGCCGAGGAGACCAGCACCCGCCCGTTGAGCGTACGCTTAAAGAGAGCGTCGCCCAGCACCCCGCCGACGAAGTAGCCGCTCCCCAGGATCAGGATTACGGGGGCCATAGTAAACAGCACGGAGTTGTTGTCGTAGCCACGTTCGCGGATCAGGTAGCCGAAGAAGAAGAAGGTGATCACGTTCCAGGGGAAGACCCCGGCAAACCCTTGGGCGAAGATGAACCACATCGACCGCTTCTGCACGGCCACCTTGGCCTCCGCCCATGAGAATCGGAAGCGTTGGAGCTCCTCGACCCCCTTCAGCTCCGGCTCAGCCCTGCCGCGGGGCACCTCCTTGACGCCGAAGAAGATCAGAACGGCGATCACCAGGCCCAGCGATCCGGTGATGAAGAACACCGAACGCCAGCCTCCGATCATCGGCGCCACCATCAGCACCAGGATCATTCCCAGCAGATAGCCCAGGGGCTGGGCGACCTGGAGCAGCCCATTGACCCGGCTGCGTAGCCCGGGTTCGAAGTAGTCGGCCACCAGCGAGTAGAGCCCGGGGTAGGATGAGTCGTCGATTCCCGTGGAGGCGCGCGTGGCCAGGAACGGTAGGTAGGCGCGCATCAACGAGCTGACCCAGGTCGTCGCCCCCCAGACGAGGGACGCCAGTGCCAACAGCTTCGCCCGCGCGTAGCGGTCGTACAAGTATCCCCACACAGGATACAGAAGCGTGGCAACGACCAGCGCACCGGTGTTGATCAGCCCCCATTGCCTGTTGGTGAGGTTGAACTCATCCATGATGGGGACTTGCATCGAGCCGATCATCAATCGGTCAGTCTGGTGCAGCAGCATGAACAGGAAGAACACAATGATGACGAACCAGCGGTAGCCAGAGCGATTCTTCATGAAGTGACCTCCTTGACTGTTGATGATCTGGACAACGGTCGGCGGCTTACTGCGCTGCTACGGCGCCGAGGCGCCAAGCAGGGTCTCGACCAGCGGATGGAAGCGGGTGTAGCGGAATGCTTCTCCGTATTCCACCCCGATCTTGGCGCCCGCTTCCGCCCCCTGGGCCTGCATGGCCCAGGTCAGAGCGGCCATGGGATCCTGGGCAGCCTCCCCGAGCAAGGCCCCGAGATCCAGGCCAGCCAGCCTGGCCTGGCGCATCACCTCCTCGACCAGGAAGGCAACCTGGCTCTTGTGCTCTGCCAAGGCGGCGAGCTTCTTGCCCATCGTCTGGCTGATATCCACGATCTTGTTCGCCCCCTCCGCGCTCTCGCGGTAGAAGTACTTCTCGGGGACGTAGTGCGGTTCCAGGCCTTCGGCGCGGTGCTCGGGGTGCATCAGGGGGAGCGTGGCGAAGTTGACGGCATCGGAGGCCGCCCAGGCGACGGCCCGGTGATCGGGATGAACCTCGGAGGCGTCAAATGCGTCCGGAGCGATGAGGACGTCCGGGCGGCATTGTCGGATGGCCCGGATGAACTGCTCCCGCAGTAGGCCCGGCCGCAGCGTGTCCACCTCCAGGTCGGGGTGGCCGAGCAGGATGGGTGGCTCGATTCCCATGACTTTGGCGGCCTGCCGGACTTCCTCCGCCCGAAGGGCGGCCAGCTTCTCGCTCTCGTGCTCGAAGGAGCCTTTGCGACCATCGGTCGCGACGACCATCAGCACTCGCGCCCCTTCGGCGACCATCTTGGCAATCGTGCCGCCGGCGAAGAACTCGGCGTCATCGGGATGAGGAACGAGCGCCAGGACGGTCCTTGGCATCACAGCCTCCTTCAAGAGCGGACGA
>CAZEMA010000075.1:6470-8783 GCA_964513155.1 uncultured Anaerolineaceae bacterium | reverse complement strand
TCGTCCGTGGTCCATCGTCCGGGTCCATCGTCTATCGTCCATCGTCCGTGGTCCGATCTCAGGTCCTTCCTTTTCGCGGCGGCGGGCGATGGCCAGCCTCCGCTTCGGGCTGCTCGGAAAGCAGAGCGATCGCGTGCGGCAAGGCCGTCAGGATGACCTCGAACCCCTCTCGGGCCGCCTGCGGGCTGCCGGGCAGGTTGACGATCAGGCTGCGGCCGCGGATGCCGGCTATGCCACGGGAGAGCATCGCATGGGGCGTCACGCGCAGGCCCGCCGCTCGCATCGCCTCGGCCAGCCCAGGGGCCTGGCGCTCGACGACGGCCAGCGTCGCCTCAGGGGTGATGTCCCGAGGCGCAAACCCCGTGCCACCCGTCGTCAGGATCAGATCCGCCTCACCGTTGTCCGCCCACTGGGCCAATATCCGCTCAATCGTCTGCTGTTCATCCGGAGCGATGGCCACAACCGCGACCTGCCAGCCCTGCGCTTCGGCAAGCGCCCGCAGGGCCGGGCCAGAGCGATCCTCCCGCTCCCCTTTCGCCGAACGGTCCGACACGGTGAGCACAGCCACCTTCATCCCAGCACCTTGCCCATCAGGAAGAGGTCCATGATCTCCCAACCCAGGTGTTCATAGAAGTCGACGGCCTGTTGGTTGTCCTTGGTGACCAGGAGGTAGCACTTGAGGCAGCCTTTGCGGCGAAGCCGGCTCTCGAGCTCCTCCATCAGCCGCCGGCCCAGATCGTTGCCCCTGTGGGAGGGCGCAACGGCCAGGTGATAGACGAGGCCGCGCCGGCCGTCGAAGCCGCCGATTACCGAGCCGACGAGACGCCCGCCCTCAACCGCCACGAGGAAAAGGTCTGGGTCGCGCTCGAGCTTCTTGCGGATCTCCATCGGGGTATCAGACATGCCGGTTTGAATCCCGGGCCCGGCATCTCGCCACAGACCGAAGACGGCTTCAAGATCGTCGTCGAAGTGGAATTCCCGGATGTCCATTGCGGCTGCTCGAACCTGGGACGGGGTTGAGAGGCCGATTCCTTCCGCGCCGAGTGGGCGGGGCTTGAAGGCCACCTGGATGCACAACGTTCTTGATGGGCCTACCCAGGCCGCACAAATACCCCGCGCCCCGTCCGGGCCGAAGCTGTGAGCGGTGCAGGTAGGTTTATCCCCCCGAAATGAGCGCGGCCAACTCAGGTCCCGCGTGATCGGCCTTTTCTTGCGACTGCCATCCTCTCGTTGGTGATGGTCGACGAGCAAGTGGCCTTCGGCGAACCCCGACGGCTAGTCGCTTTCCGCCCCGATCAGTCTCTTCCAATCGCCGTGGATGCCATCCTCGGTGACCCCGAAGTATAGGCGCATCCCTGCCGGCGTCTTTTGGGCCAGGTCGAATCGCTCGCGCTTGCCCAGGCTCCGCTTGCTGAGGATCCCCAGGTCCCCTTGCCAGGCAATTGGCGCTTGGTTCATGTCGTCCGGTAGCTTGGCATGCTGGCTGATGGCATAGTGCCACAGCCGGCGGGCGGAGGACATCGTCACGTTCTTGACGACGTTGCGGTTGCGCAGGTCCCGCAGCGTGTAGTAGCGGACCCCTTCGTGCTCCTCAGATTCGACGACTTCAACCCCGGTCCGCGGCGGCTGGACTTCGCCCTCTTCGGCCTTGGCCGGCGCCGGTCGTGGTACCTCCACTGCCGGAGCTTCGACGATGTGGCGCCCACGCAGGACAAGCTGGGTGATCTCATCTCGGACCGCCAGCCCGGTATCGGCCTCCTCTCGGACGTAGATCTTGTTGTCATCCACAGCATAGGGAGGGTCGTCGCCTCGCGGGACCAGCACCCGGATGATGGCCTTACCTTGCGTCTGCTGGGTGTCGACCTGGCAGGACAGCCGAGGGTTGATCTTGCTGCTAATCTCCTTCTCCAGCTGGCGGATCGCCGCGGCCGAATTGGGAACTCCGACGGCGGGCTTGCTGGGATCGCTGGACAGGCCGATGAAGAGCGTTCCCCCGTTGGTGTTGGCGAAGGCGCACACATCGGCAATGACAGCGTAGAGCCTGCCGCCACGGGCGGTCATGCTCTCGTGGAAGTCCTGGACAATGCTCGGGCCTTCCTCGCGAGCTTGCGCGATGAAGTCAAGCGGCTTCTCGGTGTCCGTGGCTGCCCAATGGGCGCGTGTTCGGGCGAAGTCGTTGCCCAGGAAGAGTTCCCTCAGCGCCTCGAACGAGACTTCCGGCAGCAGGGCCTCCGTCGCCCGGTCCCCGATGCCCAGGTTCTTCTTGTTGTTGGGGTCGGCGCGCAGGCGGTGCGAATCGGAGCCTTGGATGCA
>CAZEMA010000075.1:0-6370 GCA_964513155.1 uncultured Anaerolineaceae bacterium | reverse complement strand
GGCGGGATGTTGAGAGACAGCAGCAGGTGCTCGAGCTCGCGCACCGACTTCTCGGGCGGGAAGATGGCCAGAACATGGAAGCCCAGAGTGGCCGTGAACTCGAATGCCGGCAAGACAAGGACCCGCGTCAGCAGGCGGCGGTACTCTCCTAACCGGCTCCGTTCGTCGTCCTTCAGCCGCCCCAGCTCCTCCAACATCTCTAGCTGGTGGACCTCCTCCTGCATGCGGCGGATGCCGGCCACCGTGTTGTGGTCGGTGAAGGCCACCAGGTCAAGGCCTCGCGCCTCGCAGCGGCGCAGGATGTCAAGAAACGAAACGTCCGGCTCCTGGAAATCGCTGGAGGCCGGGGTATGCAGATGCAGATCCATCAGGCGGTATTGACGTGACACGTTCCGTGCTTTTCTTCTGGTCACTTTGCCCGCCTCACATTCCCCGCTGGCCGCGGAAATCCCCGGAACCATCCTGGGCGAGGTTATCCCCAATGATCGCGATCAGCTGCTCCGGTGTGTAGGGTTTGAGCAGGAAGCCATTGGCGCCAGCGGCTTTGCATTGGTCCGAAACATCCATGCCGGAGGTCATCACCACGCGGGTGCTGGCCAGCTCGGGTGTTGCTCGGATCTGCGTGAGGACCGCCATGCCGTCCGTGCCGGGCAGAAAGACGTCCATGAGCACCAGGTCGGGCTTGTCGGCCCGCAGGCTGGAGAAGATCGCTTCCTGTTGTGCCGCGTTGACGACGCGATGGCCCTCCATTTCCAGGAGTATCTTCAGCAGGGAGACCATCGTGTGGTCGTCGTCGACAATCATGAGTGTTGCCATCTAACCATTCCTCAGGCGGGGCCTGCTACGCTGAGCGGGGCTCCGTTTCTTGGTTGTGGGATCGCGCCTCGGGCGGTTTCTGCTGGCTTGCCCTCTGGCGCCTCGAGCGTCCGGCGTCTTCTTGCCAGACTTCGACTTGGCCCTGGCCCGGGTGGGCTTGTCCTCCAACGCCGCCTCGAGGACGTCATCCACAGTGTTGGCAAAGACGAAGCGCATGTCGTTCCGGACCTCTTCTGGCACTTCCTCCAGATCGCGCTCGTTGCGGCGGGGAAGGATGACGGTCTTGAGGCCGGCCCGATGGGCGGCGAGCACCTTCTCCTTCACCCCGCCGATGGGCAGGACTTGGCCTCGCAAGGTGATCTCACCTGTCATCCCCACTTCGGCCCGGACCGGCTTGCCCGTCACCAGCGAGGCCAGGGCACATGCCATCGTGACCCCGGCGGAGGGGCCATCCTTGGGTTGGGCGCCGGCAGGAATGTGCAGATGAATGTCGTGCTTGCCCCAGAAGTCCGGGGGCATCCCGATGTGGTCTGCCTTGGATCGGACGTAGGAGAGGGCGGCACGGGCCGACTCCTGCATGACCTGTCCCAGGGAGCCGGTGAGCATGAAATCCCGGCCGCCAGGCATGGCTGTGGCCTCGATGAAGAGGACATCACCGCCGCTCGGGGTCCAGGCCAGGCCCGTTGCCACGCCGGGCACCGAAGTTCGCTCGGCCACTTCTTCGGTGCCGAAGAAGCGTGGCTTACCCAGGAACTCGGAAACCTGCGCGGAGGTGATCTCGGCCGTCTTCTCCTTGCCTTCTGCAATCCGGGTGACGACCTTGCGGCAGAGCCCGCCGAGCTCCCGCTCTAGATTGCGCACGCCGGCCTCACGCGTGTAGGAGCGGATGACCGCCAGGAGCGCCTCGTCCTGGAAGGTGATTTCCTCGGGACGAAGACCGTTCTCGCGAATCTGCCTCGGAATCAGGTAGTCTCGGGCAATGGCGATCTTCTCATTCTCGGTGTAGCCCGAGAGCTGGATCACCTCCATCCGGTCCAGCAGGGGCCCGGGGATGGTCTCCAGCCAGTTGGCCGTGGTGATGAACATCACCTGAGAGAGATCGAAACCCACTTCGAGGTAGTGGTCGCGGAACTCCCGGTTCTGCTCCGGGTCCAGAACCTCCAGCAGCGCCGAGGAGGGATCGCCGCGGAAGTCCTGCCCGAGCTTGTCGACCTCGTCAAGCATGAAGACCGGATTGCGTGATTCCAGCCGCCGGATGGCCTGCAGGATGCGCCCGGGCAAGGCGCCAATGTACGTCCGGCGATGGCCACGGATCTCGGCTTCATCGTGCACTCCGCCGAGCGAGATGCGGATGAACTCACGCCCGGTCGCCCGGGCAATCGAGCGTCCCAGCGAGGTCTTGCCCACGCCCGGCGGGCCCACAAAGCACAGGATGACGCCTTCCCGCTCGCGGCGGATCTGATCGCGCGAGGGTTTCGCCAGCTCGCTCTGGCGTTCCATGCGCAGCTTGCGCACGGATAGGTACTCCAGGATACGTTCCTTGACATCCTGCAGTCCAAAGTGGTCCTCATCCAGCACCTGGCGGGCGTGGGCCACGTCCAGATTGTCCGGCGTGATCTTCGCCCAGGGCAACGAGACCAGCCAGTCCAGGTAGGTCCGGATGACGCCGTATTCGGCGGCCGCTGTCGGCAGCCGGGCCAGGCGATCGAGCTCCCGGCGGGCCTGTTTCTCGGCCTCCTCAGGCATGCCGCTGGCTTCGATCTTCTTGCGCAACTCCTCGACTTCGGCCGTCTGCTCGTCGCTCTCCCCCAACTCGCGCTGGATGGCCTTGAGTTGCTCGCGCAGGAAATACTCCCGCTGGACCTTCTCAATCTCCGTCCGGGCCTCTTTCTGGATCTGCTGCCCGAGCGATAGGACTTCGATCTCTCGACTCAGCAGTGCATTGAGGCGCTTCAACTTGGCGGTGACCGAGTCGTCCTCCAGGATCGTCTGGGCGTCCTGAAGCTCCATGCGCTGGTAGTTGGCGATGGTGTATGCCACGTGCAGCGGGTCTTCCAGCATCAGCACTCCGCCGACGACCTCTCGAGGCAGCGAAGGGGCCAGGTCAGAGATCTGCTGGAATTGGTCCTGGGCCGCCCGGACCTGGGCCTCGATCTCCACCCCTTCCTCGATGGTCTCGGGGCGGAGCTGAATGCGGGCCATCAGGTACGGCTCGAGGCTGGTGAACTCCCCCAGCTCGAAGCGCGCCAGGCCGTGGACGATCAGGCGGATGGTCCCGTCCGGGGCGCGGAACAGGCGCTGGATGGCTGCCGCCGTGCCGAAGCGATGGAGAGCTTCGGGGCCGGGGGTCTCGAGCTCGGGGTCGCGCGAGGTCACCAGGCCGATCAGCCGGGCCGAACCGACAACGTCATCCACCAGCTTGATCGAACGGGGTTGGCCGATCGTCAGAGGGACGGCGGTGTGGGGATAGACCACTACTCCCCGCAGCGGTAGCACCGGCAGGATCTCAGGAATGTCAATGGGCTCGGCGGCCCCGGTTTCCGTCGGGTCCGTCTCATCCTGCACGCGGATCGTCGGTGCCATCATCCGCCACGCATCGCGACCAGGATCGCGGCTCTTTGGAGGAAACGGGCTGGCCTGGCTTCGCATGGGTTCTGGACTGGCAGGGTTCGCAACCTTCAATACACTTGGGCGCAAGGGGACGGCCTTCAACTGGTCACAACGATCTTCTTCGGCAGGGCCTTGGGGAGCACGACCCGCAGGAAGCCATCGCTATAGCCAGCCTCGATCTTGGCCACGTCAACGGCCGCGGGCACCATGACCTCGGTAACGAACTCGCCGTAGGGGATCTCCATCTGGTGGTAGGCTTTGTGACCACCCGTGTCCGTCCGGACACCCCGGATGGTGAGCAGGTGCTTCTCCATCGTCACGGTGAACTCGGCCTCCCGCATTCCGGCGACTTCCACCATCACGACGAAGGCCTCGTCTGTCTCATAGACGTCTGTGGGGGGCCGCCACAGGTGGGACCGCTGCCGAACGGCCCAGGCCCCGCCCCACTCGAATTCGCCAGACCAGCGGTCATCCTCACCGGCCAACGACAGCTTCTCAACACCGGTTTGTGCTCTTTTGTGACTCATCCTGCCAGAACCTCTTCCAGCGTGCACATGTTCGGGCGATTCTACCACAAGGCCCCCGTACGGAAAGTGGAGCGCGGTTGTCGCTTTCCGTCCGGACGCCCCACAGAGCATGCCGACGGGCCTCAGGCACGCTGGGCAGCCTCCATTCCGCTCGCCTCCTTGCCTCATCGGGATCCTATGGCCTGGGTCTGGCGGCGGGGCGGGAGGAGATCACGCCCCCGGGGCTCAGACGCCCACGGCTTCCCGACGGTCGGGATAATGAGCGCAACGTCCGCCGGTGGAACGCCTCTTGCGCCTCCGCAGCCTCCTGGGGCGGCTTGGAAGCCAGCGGAAGTCGCTGTAGAATAGCAGCGAGTGGTTCAGACAATCCCCCTGGTGGCGGCCGTGGGCAGGAGGTCCGGATGGATCTGGTCTCTGTGTTGCGCAGCGTGGAGTTGTTTGAAGGGCTTGCGGCCGACGAGTTGCGCTCAGTCGCGGCCCTGTGCGAGGAGCGTCGCTACCAAGCCGGAGATGTGATCACGACGCAAGGGGAGCGCGGGGAGGAGCTCTTCGTGGTTTGTGAGGGGTTCGTTGAGGTAACAATCAGTCGCTCGTCGGCTGATCCTGCGCCCCGGGCGATGGTCAACCTTGGTCGGGGGCAGATCTTCGGCGAGATGGCCCTGGTCGATCATGGGCCTCGCTCGGCTACGGTCCGCGCCGTCACCGATAACACGATCGTTCAGGCGATCGACCGCCAGGACTTCACCCAGCTGTGTGAAGGCAACTATCACCTGGGCTACACCGTCATGCGCAGCATGGCCTCCGATCTCTCGTTCAAGCTGCGCCACCGGCATCTCGCCGGTCGCTGAGGGCAGCTCGATGTCCGAGATCTTCAAGGTGAGTTTCGTGGTTAGAGGAGAGGACCACCCGGGGGCTATCCTCAACCTCGATGAACGCCCCGAGATTGGCGACAGCATCACACTGGGTGACCGCATCTTCGAAGTCCGAGAGGTTCTCGAACTCATCCCACCCCGCGGCGACTTCCACTTCCTCCACGTGACCCTCCGCCCCGGTCCGAGCCCGATATAGCCTTCGGGTGCCCATGCCGTCCCGGGCCGACGCGGGATCCGACGTCCCGGGACGGTCAAAGCGGTCCGGCCTCCTCTGCCAGGTACACCCGATTCCGTCCCGCCGCCTTGGCCCGATACAGGGCCTCGTCCGCCCTTCGCAGCAAGGTGTTGACGGCATCGCCCGCGTGGGCCTCCGCCACGCCGACGGAAACCGTCAGCTGCCCTCGCTCAACCGACAGGCTGGAACTCTCGACCAGCGCTCGAATCCGCTCCGCCACGGTCTTTGCCTCACCCGGATGGGGGTTCATCAGGAGAACGACGAACTCCTCCCCGCCCCACCGGCAGACGACATCCGACAGACGCACGCTGTTTCTGAGCGTCGTGGCCACCATGCGCAGAACCTGGTCCCCGACATCGTGGCCAAACCGGTCATTGACTTCCTTGAAGCGGTCGACATCGAGGAACAGGACGGCGAAGGGCCAACGATAGCGCTCCAGCGCGTTGAGGTTGGCGCGCAGGACTCACTCGGCCAGCCTCCGGTTGCCCGCCTCCGTCAGGGGATCAAGCAGCACTGCCTTCTCCAGTTCCTCCATGCGCTCCCGGACAGCCAGCTGGCCGGCGTTGGCGCTGAAGATCTCCACCCCGCCCGCGATCTCGCCCTGTGCATTCCGAACAGGAGAGGGCCGGACGAGAACCGGCACCCGGTGACCAAGCTTGTGAGGAAGGTAGACTTCGGCCTCGCGAGGGGTGCCATCCTCCATGGTCTCGGCCAGAGGGCAGGATTCCCGGCACAGACTCTTGCCCGTCTCGTCCACATGCATCAGGATGTCGTCGCTGCAGCACGTGCCGAGGACTTCGTGGGAGGCGAATCCCGTCAACCTCTCGGCGCCCCGATTCCAGTAGACGATTCTCCGCTGGCGATCAACGAAGTACACGCTGTCGTAGAGATTGTCCACAATACGAAGAAGGAAGCCGGGATCCTCAATCATGGGCGATGCTGCCAACCGTTCCAACGGGAAGAGGCCAGGTGTTTTCGGATTGCGCCGCCAATCCTACCTCTTCGGGCGGGCTCCCGCTAGGCGGCGTCTCATCGCAGCCTCGAGAGTCGTGCCAGGGCTGGGTCTAGAAGTGCGATGAAAAGGCCCTGCTCTTTCGAAGGAATTCGCATACGTGGTGGTTGGTGCTTCGCACCAACCACCACATAGACGAGTTCTTTCCGGGAGGCAGGGCTTTTTCATCACGCTCCTAGTGTGGCGTGTCGGAAGTTTGTAGACCAATCCCGTCTGGCGAGCTCTCGACGTGCATCTTCATGGCCGCGCCTCCGGGACCCTGACGAATGGGCGAGGCTTTCACCCCCACCCCTTACCC
>CAZEMA010000074.1:9584-12380 GCA_964513155.1 uncultured Anaerolineaceae bacterium | reverse complement strand
TGCCGCACACCGTCCCGGTGTCCTTCCGGGAGGCACACGTGGGCAGGTGTGTCCTGCCGGGAGGTTGTCTCGCCCCTGCTTGCACACCCGAAGCGCGCGTCGGGCCGGGGCCCAGGCAACGGTCGCCCCATTCTCGACGATTCCGGCAGGCAGGGCAAGCTGGCCTTTCCGCACGCAAGCCCGGCCAGCTTCTCCACGGGAGACTTCACGATGCTGCGCGATCAGCAACTTCCTGCGCCTCAGGCCCCTCTCGGGGCTCCATCATCTTGTCATAGACTGCTCGACGAACTCTCCAATGCGGGCAATTGCCTGCCGACCTTCGGGTACAAAGCTGGCTGCAAAGTGCCAGTCGTGTTGCATGGGCTCCCATACCTCGAGGGTGACGTTGACGCCTGCTCCCTTGGCCCTCTCGGCCAGCTCAGTGGAATCCGAGAGCAAGATCTCGTCGGAACCGACTTGGATCAGCAGGGGTGGGAGGCCTTTCAAGTCCGCATAGAGGGGCGAAGCAAGTGGGGCGCGGGGATCCGCGCCTCCGAGATAGGCCTGCGCAGACTTAGAGAGGTTCCCCGCATCGAGGATGATGTCGGCCTTGGCCCTGGTCTGCAGCGATTGGCCAGCACCCGCCAGATCGGTCCACGGCGAGAGGCAGATCGCCAGCGCGGGCAATGGCTTCCCCTTGTCGCGCAGGTGGACAAGGAGCGCCATGGCCAATCCTCCACCTGCAGAATCTCCGGCAATGATGATCTCGCCCGGGGCATGGCCGTTGTCCAGCAACCATTCATAGGCAGCCGTGGCATCATCAACGGCTGCCGGGTAGGGATGCTCCGGGGCCAGACGGTAGTCGATGATCAACGCGCGAGCATTCGCTGCGGCCGCAATGTTGGCGGCCAGGGAGCGGTGTGAGTTGATGGAGCCGGCATTGTAGGAGCCGCCGTGGAGGTAGAGCAAGACCCGGTCCGTAGACAGTTTGGATGGAACAATCCATTCGGCCGGGACACGACGGACAACCAGCGGCGAGCATTGGATCGCGATCAACGGCTTGAACATCACCGCCAGGGCTTCGAGCTCAGAGCGTTCCTTCTGGGCATCGAGTTCGTCCTTAGGGCGCGAGAACAACCGCTGCACGCGGAGATAGGCCTTAAGCACTCGAGCCTGCCAGCTAGGCATTCATCCTCGTTCCTGCCTCGGTTGCTGGGCCGATCCTGCCGCCTGAAGGCCATGGGCTTTGCGGACATTGTCCCGGGCTTCTGCTGGCGGCACCCCCGCAGGGTCGCGAACACGGTCCCAGTGCTCTCCTGGGAGCAAGACAAGCTTGCGAGGGGAGGCTGCCCCGCGCACAGTCCTGTTGTCGGCCCGGGACTCAGGCAACGGCCGCCGTATTCTCGCACATTCTGGCAGGCGAGGCAGCCCGCGCTGACCGCACGCCAGCCGCCTCCGCCTGCCGCAGGCGGCGGGTTGTCCGCAACCGGAGACGGAGGCGTCGGGGCCTCCGTCTCCGGCCCGGTGCCAATGAGGTTTCGCCCGCCCCCGTGGGCGACGCGCGGTCACTGAGGTCTAGACAGGAGCGAGCGTTCCTGCAAAGATCTGCCAAGCCAGAGCGGTCTTCGCGACCAGGCTAAGCACGATGTACACGCGTTCCCCGTACAGATAATCCTTCCATCGACCAACCTTCTTGTACTGCAACACCATGTTCACCGCGAAGATGTTGAAGAAGACGAAGATCGTTGGAATGATCGCATAGACGAAGGGGGGTGGCTTCGCCCCGGACGAGGAGATCGCCCCGAGGAAGTACATCACGATGACAATCCACGGGACGATCCCGGCGATGCAACCATAGACAAACGATGTCCAGTTTGTCTTCTTCGTAGACTGGTTGTGCAACTCCATGAGGATGCCAAACAGGTTCATCATGGCGTTGAGTCCGAAGAGCAGGATCATGGTGCCGAGATCCCATATGCCAACCAGCATGCCAATCAGGACAATCATCAACGAGGAACTGAGAGCGTACTCGTAGAAGCGCGCAGGGTTCATCCCTTTCTTCAGGTGCTCAACGTACCACCGATAGCCAACCGTTGCCAGGAAGAAGTGGGCCACTGCGGAGATCAGCAAGAAAGCAGCCACCGCTGGGCCAAAGCGCAGCTCGTACACCAACTTCGGGTCCGGGGTCAGAGAGAACGTCGCCGTGTCAAAGCGAAGGAAGTTGGTGTAGACGGGGTACGTTGTTGCATTGCTGAGAACGATCATCAGGACACCCTGCACCAGGTGCAGACAGCCCATGATCGCATTGAAGCGCCGCAGGCCTCGATAGACGGGCTCCTGCAGACCCCCACTGTCAGAGAGAGCAGTCACCGACGACATCTTGTCACCCTCCTTCATTCCTTCTAGGATTCGAGTCTCGCCGCAAAGTAAGATCTCTCGTCTTCGACATCAATCTCGAGAGAGCCGCCCAAGGAACGGTCTTCTCCCCTGCACGTGAAGCGTGCACCTCCGTAAACCCAAGTTATCGAATCGGTCAGATTCATACCCGGCATTGCACGAAACACTATAGTACCGCATTTGCCAACGTTCCCGTCTTTGCCGGAACCCAAGTCATCCAGCATCACCACTCCTGCCGGGGTGCGGTCAAAGACCAGGCGCACCTCCGCCAGCGCGGCGGGGTCGACCGGCGGATCGACGGTCGGGCAATCGCTCAGAAGCCAGACGCGCCCCTGTCGACGCCCGCCGGGCCGAAAACCAGCCAGGCGACGAGGATGCCCCGCAGCACGAGGCGGAGTCCCTGCCCCACGGCCGCCGGGG
>CAZEMA010000074.1:0-9484 GCA_964513155.1 uncultured Anaerolineaceae bacterium | reverse complement strand
GTGGCCCGGGCGCTGGCCGACTGGCGCGGCAACACCAGAGCTGCAAACAGGATGAACAACAGCAGCCCTGCCAGTGCCACCCAACCGCGGCTCAGGCGACGAAACCAGTCAGACAGACGTTTCGTCATCGACAGTCGCACTTCCTTCGAGTGCATCACGGTTTCAGGGGATCGCCAGACACTCCGCTCGCCTCAGGCATGCCCGGCGACAACCTCGAGAGTCGAGCCCCGGGTTCTCCCCTACCCTGGCTGCCCCGCAAGCAGGCAAGCCGCTTCGTGCCCCGGCTCCACGCAGCTCAGCTGGGGGTCCGTCTGAGTGCAGCGGTCGAAGACCCGGGGACAGCGAGGATGGAAGCGACATCCGCTGGGAAGATCGATGGGGTTGGGTGTCTCACCCCCCAGGATAATTCGCTGGCGGCGCAGCCGCGGATTCGGCACCGGGATCACGGAAAGCAGCGCCTTGGTGTAGGGGTGTCGCGGATCGGCCAACACCTGCCGGGTTGGGCCGATCTCGACGATGCGCCCAAGGTACATCACCCCGATCCTGTCAGTGAAGTAGGCGGCCGTCCCCAGGTCGTGAGTGATGTAGACAATCGAGATTCCTCGGCGGCGCCTGAGGTCCTCGAGAAGGTTGAGGATCTCTGCCCGGATCGAGACGTCGAGCATGCTGACCGGCTCGTCGGCGATCACCAGGATTGGTTCGAGCACCAGCGCCCCAGCGATGACGACCCGTTGCCGCTGGCCCCCCGAGAGCTCATGAGGCAGGCGGCGCAAGAAGGCCTCAGCTGGCTTCAGGCCTGCGTCCTCCACGGCGTTGCGGACACGTTCGACCTTTTCGTCTCGGCTATCGGTGATCCCATGGACGTCCAGAGGCTCGCAGACAGTCTCAAAGACAGTGGCGCGCGGATTGAGTGACTCGTACGGATCCTGGAAGACCATCTGGATCTGGCGGCGGAGTTGCTTCATGTTGGCGGCCGGGAAGACTGAACGCCCCCTGCGGTAGACCTGGCCGTTGAGCGGCGCCATCGAGGCGTGCGCTCCGCTCACAGGGTGCTCACCCAGATGGGTCACGTCCTGGCCGTTGAAGCGGATGGTTCCCGAGTCCGCCACCAGCAAGCCCATGAGGGTCATGGCGGTTGTCGTCTTGCCGCAGCCGCTCTCCCCCACCAGAGCCAGGATCTCCCCCGGCTTCAAGACGAAGGAGACGCCGTCGACGGCGTGGACGGTGCGTCGCGGCAGGTTGCGCAATGTGCCCAGGATTCCGCGGGAGAGCGGGAAATACTTGCATAGATCCTCCACTTCCAGGAGGTACTCCCCCCCGTTCCCTTCGCTCACCATTGACGCTCCTTCGCCGTCCATCCGCCCTCACTCGACCAGGTGGCACGTCGCCCAATGGCCCGGCAGCACCTCGCGCACCACTGGAGCCTCGGCGCGGCAGCGCTCGACCGCACGAGGGCAACGTGGCCCAAAGCGGCAGCCCGGCGGCAGGTCATCCAGGCGCGGCGGGTAGCCCGGGATCGAGATAAGCCGACCCTCCGGCTTGCTCAAGTCCGGAAAGGCTTCAAGCAGCAGCTTCGTGTACGGGTGAAGCGGCTCGTTGAAGATCGTGTCCACGCTGGCGTATTCCGCCATCACCCCGCCGTACATGACCAGGACATGATCACAGACCTCAGCCACCACGCTCAGGTCATGTGTCACCAAGATGAAGGCCAGACCAAGCGTCCGCTGCAGCTTCTGCAGCAGCTCCAAGATCTGTGCCTGGATCATGACATCCAATGCGGTCGTCGGTTCGTCGGCGATGACGACTTCCGGACTGCAAGCGAGGGCCATGGCGATCATTGCCCGCTGTCGCATGCCGCCTGAGTATTGGTGGGGGAACTGAGACCGGCGCTCCCCCGCGATCCCCACCATCTCAAGCAGCTTCTCCACGCGAGGCTGTGCCGCGCTCAGTCCGGGGGCGAGATCGTGGAACACCAATGCCTCGGCGATCTGATCACCGATTGTGCGCACTGGATTCAGGGCGTTCATCGCCCCCTGGAAGATCATCGACATGCGGTGCCAGCGCACGGCGCGCATCTCGGCCTCATTCAGGCGCAAGAGGTCCTGCCTGCCGAGAAGTACCTCGCCCGAGACGATGCGCCCCGCCGCGGGAAGCAGCCGCAGCAGACTGAGCATCGCCGTCGTCTTGCCGCAGCCGCTCTCGCCCACCAGTCCCATTGACTGGCCCTCGCGAAGCGTGAAGCTTAGATCCTCCACCGCGCGGAAGACTCCCTCCTGGTTCACGAAGTTCGTCGAAAGGTGGTGGACTCGAAGAAGCGGGGGCCCGGAGCGTTCGGCGGCCAAAGGTCACTCCTCCGCCACGTGTGTCTGTTTCTGCAGGGCAATCATCTTGTCCTCACCCTGGAGGTGGTGGGACTGGAGCCGCGGATTGAAGACCTCCTCCAGAGTGTTGCCGACCAGGGTGCACGCCAGCACCACCCAGACGATTCCCAGTCCAGGTGCGATCAGGGGCCACCAGGCCCGGGCGCTGATCGCGCCACGCGTGAAGGCGAAGTTGAGCATTCCGCCCCAACTGAGCATCGTGGGATCACCCAGGCCCAGGAAGCTGAGGGTCGACTCCTCGAGAATCGAGAGAGAGATCACGAGCACGGTGTTCGCCAGCATCAGCGGGAGGACAAGCGGGAAGATGTGCCGTCGCAGGATGTGGAAGTTCGACGCGCCAATCGCCCTCGCCCGGGTGACGAACTGGCGCTCCTTGACGCTGAGCGCCTGGGAGCGGACCAGGCGAGCCGTGCCCGTCCAGCCCAGCATTCCGATCACCAGGATGATATTCCACAAGCTAGGTCCCACTATGGCAACGATCACGATCATCAGGGGCAGGTCCGGAATCACGAGGAAGATGTCGGTCAGGCGCATCAGAAGATTACCCAGGCGTCCGCCGTAGAACCCTGCCACCAGACCGACCGTGCCGCCGATGACCATCGAGATCATCGAGGCGGCGAACCCGACGATCAGGGACACTCGAGCCCCATACACGAAGGCGCTGAAGACATCCTTGCCGCCGTCGTCGGTGCCGAGGATGTGGCCGGCTCTCGGCCCGGCGTAGATGTCCTCGATCGACACATGAACGGATGCCTTCGGGTCGTAGGGGGCGATCCAGGGAGCGAAGACCGCCATCACGATCGCGATGCTGAGCATCGCCAGACCCACGACGCCCATGGGATTGCGCTTGAACAGCCGCCAGACCGCTGCCAGCCCGCGCCGCCAGCGGACAAGAGTTGGATCTATCACGGTGCGAGTGCTATCGGACACAGGGCTTTCCCCTCACGGCGCCTTGACGCGCGGATCCAAATAGCCATAGACCAGATCTGCGATCAGGTTGGCGAGGATCACGCTGACCGCCACCAGCAGGAAAGCGCCCTGCAGCACCGGGTAGTCCTGGCGCCGCACGGCCTCGAAGATCATGCTTCCCAGTCCGGGCCAGGAGAAGACCGTCTCGACCTGGATGGCGCCCGAAACGGTGAAGCCGAGATTGAGGGCGACAAGGGTGACAATGGGCAGCAGGGCATTCTGCAAGGCATGGTGACGCAGGACCTGGATGTGGCTCAAGCCCTTGGCTCTGGCCGTCAGGATGTAGTCCTCCGACAGGATCTCGAGCACCGAGCTGCGCATGATCAGCATGTACTCGCCCAGGACCACGATCGTGAAGGTCAAAGTGGGGAGAAAGAGATGCTTGCCGATGTCAAGCGCATGCGCCCACACAGAGGGGTAGTCCATCCCGACGGTCTCTCGGCCGGCAGTGGGAAGCCCTAGGTAGGTGCTCCCGATGATCAGAAGGATGATGCCAAGCCAGAAAGTCGGCAGCGACCAGGCGGTGAGCGAGAAGGTGATGGCGGCGAGATCGAAGGAGGTCTTGTTCTTCCAGGCCGCCAACAGGCCTAGGGTGACTCCCAGGATGATGGCGAGGACTTGGCCGCCCAAGACCAGCATCACCGTGTTCCCTAGCCGCTCTAGCAGCAGCTCCGATACAGGACGATTGAAGTTGAACGAGATCCCGAGATCGCCGTGGGCCAGATTGCCCAAGTAGCGAAAGAACTGGCTGTCGAACGGGTTCCCTCCCTCCAGGTTGAGGATCAGGGGGCGGTCGAGGCCGAAGCGCTCCTGGAGCGCCTGGCGGGTCTCCGCCGTCAGACGCGGATCCTTGGCGATGGACGTCGTCGGGTCCCCGGGCAGGATGCGGAAGAGAAAGAAGTTCAGGACCAGAACGAAGACGACGGTCAACAACGACCAGGCTGTCTTCTTGATGAGGTAGTCGCGTCGCTCCATGGTGCCATTGGAGGGCAGGGGCGGTCCGGTATACGCGTCTGAGACACCGACCGCCCCTGCCTCGCCTTGCCGGCTATGCGGTTACTGAACGGGCCGCACGGCCGTCAGAGAGAGCGGATCTTGCAGGTAGAGAATGTCACCCGACCCCTCTGCCGGGACGGGCCAACCGGTGAAGCGATCGGCGCGGAAGGCCTGCACCGACTCATCGTAGTAGGGGATGATGTAGGGCAGGTCTTCGAGCATCATGCGCTGCATCTCGTGGACCATCTCCACCCGGCGAGCGTGGTCCAGCTCGACCCCCTGTTCCATGAAGAGGCGATCATACTCTGGATTGCTGTAGCCGGTCTCGCTCATGCCGGTGGGGATCTCGGCGATGGTCAGGATGCTCAGGATGAAAGACGGATCCGGGTCGGGACCCCACCCCCACAGCAGCATGTCGAAGTCGAAGGCCGGGCAGCAGTTAGCGGTGACAGTGTCGGGCTCGAGCACCTGGGGCGTCATGCGAATGCCAATCTGGGACCACCAGCCGGCCAGGAGGTCAGCCTCGCGCGGCCCGCTGTCGATATCGGAGGGGATCTGCATCACGATGTCGAGGGAACGGCCACCGCAATCCATGCTCGCTGGACACTCACGGATGCCGTCGCCATTACTGTCGAGATAGCCGGCCTCATCCAGCATCCGGTTCGCTTCGGGGATGTCAAAATCGTAGTCCTCCGCAAGCAGCTCGCTGGCGTACCAATCCCCCAGAGCTTGCGGCACCAGGCCGATGCCGGGAGTGCCAAGGCCGAGCAGGGCGACGTCGATGATTTGCTGCTTGTCAACGGCGTGCGCCATGGCGCGACGAACCACCGGATCGCGCAGGGCCGGATGGCCGGAGCAGATGCCACCGTCCTCGATGGGGCAGTCCTCTGGAGCGATGACGTTGAAGATGTAGTCGCGCAGCGATCGCTGCGCGCCGTGGACTGCGGCAATATTGGGATCCCCCTGCAGGGATGCGAAGACCGTGTTGGGCATCTCGGTGATCATGTCCACTTCGCCGGCCCGCAGGGCCTGCACGAGGGCATCCTGGTTTGAGTAGGTCTGGAAGATGACCTCATCGACAACCGGCGGGAACAGGTAGTGCTGCTTGTTCGCGGCCAGCCGGTAGTACTCCTCCTGCCGGAACTCCACCAAGCGGAACGGGCCCGAACCGATCATGTCGGCATTCTCGAAGTTTACGGCCGCAGTCACGTCGTCCGCATAGGGCTCCCAGATGTGCCTGGGGAGGATGTAGCAGAAGAGCAGCTGGCTCTCCAAGTTGCCGATGGGCATGTCCAGCGTCAGAACCACCGTGCGTGGATCCGTGGCCTGGACGTCGGCGATGTGCAGAGTATAGCCGCTCTGATAGCCAAACTCCCCCCAGTCCCTGTACGCAAGAAGGGTAAAGGCTACGTCCTCGGCCGTCAACGGCGTTCCGTCCGAGAACAGCACCCCATCTCGGATTGTGAAAGTCCAGGTGAGGCCGTCATCCGAGACCGTCCAGCTCTCCGCCAACTCGGGGTGGTAGTTCCCGGCGAAGTCGATGTAGACGAGGGAGTCGTAGACCAGTTCCATCAGGTCGAAGGCCTCGGTCAGCCAGGCATTGCCGGGATTGCGCGAATCGGGCGAGCCGGACATGCCGATGCGCAGTACGACGGGCGCAGGTGGCGCCTCGGACGCCGGGACCTCCGGGCTGGTTCCAGGAGCGGCGGTCGGCGAGGCCACCGGGGCCCCGCAAGCTGTGGCCAAAAAGCTGAGAACGACGAGCGTGGGGACGAGCCGAGCCCAAAATCTGCCTCTCATGGCGTTTCTCCTCTCAGTCTGTCTCAGGGAGGGCGGAAGGGAGCGCACACGAACGAAGGGAGTCACAGGGAAGGGCCGGGAATGGCAACGCCTCGCATGGCGTAACGCCTGCTTGAGTCTCGATGCGCATTGACCTGATCAGAGGAGGGTGGCCGTCTTCGGGCGAGGTGCTCTCTGGCAAGATCCTACGGCCTCCTCAGGCCTGTCGGACACCTAGTCTCGGGCCCTTTCCCTTGCCCTTGCTGAGGAACAGTTTGACACTGTTGGCCGCTTCTGTCAACAGGGCGGGACCGGTCCATCGCCTCCAGAGCGGGAGGCCGGTCGTCGGGCGGTGCGCCGTTCCTGCTGCTCGCGGATCTCGCCGATGCTCTCCAGCCTCTCCTTGACGGCTGCATCCAGCCACAACCGACCCTTCTCGGCTGTGGCCAGGGTCGCATCGCCGTAGATGCCACTCCGGGTATCGTCGCTCCAGGGAGGGTTGGCGATCAGGCGGCCGCCTTCGATCCAGTCCATATAGTAGTTCGGTGTGGAAATGAAGTCGGTCTCTGTCGTGGCGCGGCTCATGTCCACCAACTCGGGGCGGAGGTGGAGGAGGTAGCTTGTCTCCAGCTCGCAGCCATGGCCCATGCCGCCCCGCGGGCTCTGGCGGTAACGCTCCAGGGCCGGGCCCGTGGTGTGGAGGAATTCTGTGGCGGTGAAGACCGACGGCCACCGTTCGCCGGCGTACTTGACGACGTTGACCAGGAAGGAGTGGTTGCCGCCGTGGGTGTTGGAGAAGTAGATCATCTGGGCGCCCAACTGCGCCAGCCGCCCAGTGATCGCCAGGAAGAAGTCCTCGAAGAGGCGACCGCCCAGGTTGAGGGTGGCGGGGAATTCCCGGGTGTGCGTGCTGGCCCCGTAGGGCCACGTCGGCAGGCACAGGACCTCATTCGGGGCAGCGCGCGCCATGCCTTCGGCGATCGCCTCCGCGATCAGGGTGTCAGTGCCGACGGGCAGGTGAAGGCCGTGTTGCTCGGTGTGGCCCGTGCTGACGACGACCACCCGGCGGGCGAGATCCTCGGGCCAGCGGGAGTCGGGGGCGGCCCTGCTCATCGCGGCAAGGAAACGGAGACGTCGATCCGAGAGCCTGCGGCCGACGCCGTGAGCATCCAGGTAGAAGATACGCTCAAAACCCTGCGTCTGCAGCTCCCGCTGCACAGCGACGAGAACCCGCCGCAGCAGACCTTGGCCAACGGCCAGACTCCCCAGCGGGTGATGGTCGCGGCGGGGAAACCCGTAGGGAATCGCGGGGAGAGAGACGAGGGTCTCCGCCTTCAGCTTCCGAGCGGCCGCATCGAAGTCGTAGTCCTCTTGGCCGAGAGGAATCAGCAGGGTAATATCCCGAGGCAGCTCAGCCACCTGGGTCCAGCTCAGCTCACCGTAGGAGAGGATCGGCATCCTCAGCCTCAGGACTCAGCGTCTTGCGGCGAGACGGGTGATGGATTACCCCCCACCCCGAGAGAAGAGCCGCACGTGGGGTGGCCGGGGGTATCCCCGCGACCACCCCGCGTGCAAATTCCCCAAATGGCACGGGCCTTTCTCATCTGGCTCCCAGGGGTCTTCGGCCTGTCACATCAGGTACCAGTCGAGAAAGCGCTGCAGCGTGGCGTAGAAGTGGAGCAAGTTCCTTTCCTGCAAGAACCCATGCCCCTCGCCTTCGTAGACGTAGTATTCGAAAGTCTTGTCGCAGTGCTTGAGCGCCTCGACCAACTGCTCGCTCTGGAGCGGGTGTACGCGCTCATCTTGATCGCCGTGGAAGATCAAGAGCGGATAGCGGATCTTGCCAACATCGTAGACGGGGGATCCGGCACGGTAGCCAGCCCGGTTTCTCGAGGGATGCGCCATCTGCCGCTCGAGATCCTCTCTCCCGATCCGATCCCCTTGGGCCCAGGAGGTGAGGATATCACAATCGCCATAGACGCACACCCCGCACTTGAACCGCGCCGAGGGGGCCGGGTCACGCGCCAGGGCAAGCAGTGCCAGGTAGCTCCCGTAGGAGAAGCCCAGGATTCCCATTCGCTCACCGTCGACCCAGTCCATGCCCCTCAGATAGTCGCCGGCAGCCAGCATGTCTTCCGTATCGACGATGCCCCACTGGCCGTGAAGCGCATGTTGATAGGCAGTGCCATAGCCGGTGCTGCCGCGGTAGTTGGGCGACAGCACTGCGTATCCCTTCGCCACGAGCCATTGGGCAAGGATGTCCCATTGAAGAGCGTATTCGGAGGTCGGGCCCCCGTGGGGATAGACGATGGCCGGGCACGGCCGGGCCGGAGAGGCAGAGGCCGGGCGGAAGAGAAAGGCAGGGATGCTTGCCCCTCCCGTGCTTGGGTAGCGCACGAATTGGGGTGCCTGCAGCGAGGCGGCTTGAAGAGTCGGAGGCAGCGAATCGGTCAGCGATTCGGCCGCGCCGCTCGCCACATCCACTCGCCAGATGCCAGGCGGAGCCTGGGGGCTCTCGAAGTCCACCGTCAGCCACTTCCCATCAGGCGACCATTGGGGGAAACTGTGCCACCCGGCCGCGGCGCGCAGGGATCTCGCCTCCCCGCCCTCGAGGGTCAGGAGGGCAAGGTCGCCTGCTCCGTCGTGATCGACAACGTAGGCGATGTGCTTCCCGTCCGGGCTCCATTCAAAGCCTTGCACATCGGCCTGGCCGTCGGTCAGGCGGGTCGTCTCGCCGGAGGTCGGGTCAAGCAGGTACAGCTCGCGCCAGCCGCTCCTGTTGGAGATGAAGGCGAGCCTCGTCCCGTCCCGCGCCCAGCGCGGCTGCAGGTCCCAGACCCGCGGAGCCCCCGTCAGGTGCCTGGCTTCGCCCGATCTGGCCGGGACGACGCAGATTTCGGACCGGTCGAGGTCGTCCTGCGGATGGTAGACAAACGCGACGTTGAGGCCCTCCGGAGACGGACGGAGGTCAGAGACATCGGCCTCGAACCGGGTGAGGGCCACCGGCCAGTCACCGGCCGGGGTCGTCGCACACTGGTTGCCGAAGATGCCCCGCTTGCTGATGAAGTAGACGCGAGTGCCATCGGGGCTGAAGATGGGCCCTGCGGCCTCGTGGCCGTAGTCCGTCAGCGTCCTGGCGCGACCACCGCCGGCGGGGACCAGCCAGATCTCGCGGCGGGCCACGTAGGTGAGGGTCTCACCGTCCGGACTCCAATGCGGCTGCGCGTCCGCCCAGTAGGGCCGCGCAGGACGGTCGAATGTCAGGCGGACAGGCCAGCGGCTTCCATCGGCCGGCATGAGCCATAGGTCGCTGTTGCCCTCCCGGTCCCAGATGAAGGCGATTCGCTTGCCGTCGGGAG
>CAZEMA010000073.1:0-12392 GCA_964513155.1 uncultured Anaerolineaceae bacterium | reverse complement strand
CCCTGCGATTCATCCTCCAATCGGCAGGCGTTTCCACGCAGGGGGCTCCTCCGCTCCGCTGCGGAGTGCGCCGCGAATGGGGGCTTCGCGCGGGCCGGGGCTCGAAGCTCCAGCCTGCTGCGGCCCCCGTGGTAACCGCTGCCGTCGCATGGGCATCTGAGCTTGTCAAGAGTGTGGCCGGAGACAACGGCCAGGGTAAGGCAGACGCGGGCCGGGCGTCGACGCTGGCGAGGGAGCTGTGCGGCGCGGGTCAGGCGCCGGTCTGGGGACCGCCAATTGGGAGCATCACACCGAAGAGACTGCCGCCCTCCGGATTGGCCTCGACCCAGATACGCCCTCCATGGGCTTCAACTGCCAGCTTGGAGAAGGCCAGGCCGAGCCCGGATCCCAGTCGGCGCCCGCTCACACCGGGGACCTGAGCGAACCGGTCAAAGACTCGCTCGCGGAAGTCCTCTGCGATGCCGGGGCCGCTGTCGGTGACGCAGATCAACAGGCTGTCGGCCTTCCGGTCGACCGTAAGGTCAACGTGGCCGCCAGCCGGGGTGAACTTCAACGCATTGTCAAGCAGGTTAGCCAGCACCCGCCTGACCTTCTCCGCATCCGCCCGAATACGGGGGAGGCGGCTGGCCGCTTGGTAGTTGAGGATCACGCCCTGCTCGTTGGCCTCGATGACATAGGTGGCGATCAGCTCACGGCACAGCACGTCCACCGACAAAGGAGACAGGGAGAGCTGCAGTTCTCCGGCTTCCAGCTTGGCGATGTCCAGTAGGGAGTTGACCAAGCCGAGCATCTGCTGGCAACTCTTCTGGGAGACAGAGAGCGCCTGGCGGGCGACCGGCTTATGGGCTTGCGCCCCGGCAACGCCTTCCAGGAGTTTCAGGCTGCTCAGGATAGCGGTCAGCGGGCCCCGCAGGTCGTGCACGATCATCTCCGTGAGATGGCGGCGTGCCTCTTCCAGCCTGCGGTCCTCGGAGACGTCCCGCAACACGATCAACCAGCCTATCAGCAGGTTGCTGGCGTCGAGCACGGGCGCCTCGGATCGTTGCAGATGGCGTCGGAACGGATGCTCGATGTCGTAGCTTGTGGCCCCCGTGGCTGAGGCCGTACCGCTTTCCAGGCCAACGATCAGGTTGGCGAGCTCCCCGGAGCGGTAGCCAAGAGCCGCCGACACCTCGGACTCGAGTTCCGAGAGACTCTTCCCAACCAGCGTGTCGACCGCCAGGCCTGTCAGGACCCCCAGCTGGGCGTTCAGAAGGACCACCCGGCCGAAAGTATCGGCCATGAGCATGCCTTCCTGAGTCGAGTTCAGGACAGCGGTCAGGCGTTCGTGGCTCTCACTGATCCGGTGGAAGAGGTCGGTATTCTGCAGGCCGACCGCAGCCTGGCTGGCGATGGTCTGAGCCGTCCTCATCTCGTTCTCGTCGAACAGGCGGGTGGTCCGAGAATAGACTTCCAGCAAGCCGAGCCTCTCCCTCCCAGCAGACATTGGGACGGCCAGCAGACTGGAGGCACGACGGATCCCGGACAAGTACTCGCGATCCTGGGGCGTCGGAGCATTCTCCGCGGTCCATTGCAGGGGCGTGCCCTGCTCGAGGCAGCGGGCAAGTGCGGGGGCGTCGGCCAGTGGAACGCTGGAGACCCAGCCTCGAATGGCGGGGCGGCCGTCCTGAACAGCAGCCTGGAGTAGGAGAAGCCCCTTCGACTGGTTCCAGAGGGAGATGCTGGCCGCATCGGCCGAAAGCGCCACCTCCAAGCTGTCGGCGACGGCCATGGCGACGGTTTCGGTCTCCAGGGTTGAGGCGATCTGCGTGCTTGCCTGGTAGAGGAGCGACTGCTCCCGCAGGCGGGCTTCGAGTTGCTGGTAGAGCAGGGAGTTGGTCAGGGCGACGGCCGCGGGTGCGGCCAACTGGGAGACGAGCTGTTGATCCTCGGCTGAGAATGCACCAGGCTGCGGGCTCTCGAGGGCGATGACGGCCAGACACCGGCCTTGGCGCAGGATCGGCACGCTGAGAACGCTCTGCACGGCCCCCATCGACAGGTCAAGGTAGTCGGGGACTTCCTGGACGTGAGGGAAGTTGCACGGCTCGCAGGTTCGGAAGGCCTGGCCGATGGCGCCCTTCTCCGCGGGATAAACTCGGCCGCGGTCCTTCGCTGGCGAGCCCTGCGGATAGCCTCTCTCGGCGACGATCCTGAAGCCTCCGTTATCTGCCTCCAGGATGGCCAGATGGCCCATGTCGGTTCGGGCGATGTGCAGGGCGTGCCCCAGGATGGCAGCGTACAGCTCTTGCGGCTCCAGCTTGGCGGTCATCTCCCGCCCGATGGCTTCCAGGATTGACAACTGGTCCACCCGTCGGCGCAGTGCCTGGTCGGTCTCGGCGTGGGCGCGCGAGTTGACGACCGCCACTGCCGCCTGGGCAGCGAATGTCTTGAGCAGTTCGATCTGATCCGGCTGGAAACGCTGCGGTTCTGTGAAGTAGACGGAGACCAGCCCAATGAGGCCCTCGGGAGCGGCGAGGGGGAAGTCGGCGAAGGCCCGAATCTGCTCTGCCTGGAACCGCTCGAGCACCGACCGTGGCAGCCGAGAGGCTTCGATGTCGGGTACGAGCACTGGTGTCCGGCTGTGGATGGCCGCCGCCCGGTCCTGGTCCTCCAAGGGGATAGTTGCGGAGGCTTCGACAAACGCTGGAGAGAGTTGGGTCGACCGGGCAAGGTTCAACTGGGCGCGTCCGCGGTCCAGCAGGAAGATGGCCGACTTCTGGCCCCCGCCGACGCGGGTCATTGACTGGCTGATGAGCTCGAGCGTCTTTTCCAGGTCGAGTGTCGAGCTGATCGAGGCCGCGATCTCGTTGAGCGAGGCAAGGGCCTGAGCGCGCTTGCGCGTTTGCTCGTAAAGCAGAGAGTGGTCAATGGCCACAGCCGCTTGGCCGGACAAGGTGAGCAGGATATCCAGGTCCCGGTCGCTGAAAGATCGGCCGGGCGTGATGTGGAAGACGCCCATGCAGCCCAGCGTGCGGCCGGGGAGGTGCAGGGGGACCCCCAGCCAGGCTTCAGGGGCATTCTCGACGTCCGGCAGGCCCAACCGACGCAGGAAGATCGCTCCATCACTTGGAACCAGGAGTGGGGCCTGGCTGCGAATGACGCGATCGGTCAGGCGGTCCACCACCGGCCGCAACTTCCACTCCTGGCGAACCCCCTCGCGGATCGCCATGGGGTAGGAGATCTCCTGATCGTCAGGATTGAGGAGGGCAACATAGAAGTTGTCGATCTGGAGAAGCCGAGCCACCTGGTGGTAGATCGCCGTCAGGAGGGATTCGAGATCGAGGCTGGTCCGCATGGCCTGGCTGACCCGGCTGAGGGTGGAAAGCTCACTGAGCCGACGCTGCAGATCCAATTCAGTCACCATCAGGCCCCGTAGGATGGGGGAGACCAGCGTCGGGACACCCCCCAGGACGACAAGCCCGGCCACGCCCATCTTCAGGTAGGCTACGGCGGCAAATATGGCGTAGGGGATCGGCAGCACCGTGATCAAGCTGAAAGTGGCGGCCTCCCGGCTTGTCAGGGGCCGGATACCGACCAAACGGTGATTAAGCCAGCTCATGGCCATGAACAGGATGGTGAAGGAAATGCCAAGCCAGAGACTGGGTATCAACTCCGGCGGCCTGCCCGTCTCTGCCAACCAGGCACCCCCCGCGAATTCCTGGTAGACGGTGAGGCTTCCGAACAGGCTGAGGGAATGGATGCTCCAGGAGAGGATCGAAGCGCGGGCGCGTTCCCACCATCCTCCTGGCCGGGGCGCCGGGGCACGTTTCCATCCGGCGCGCACAACCTCCCCGGCCGTCAGGCCAACGGCCAGGGCCAGCCCCATCGGGCCGGGCCCGTGCGCCATGCCCAGCCCAAGGCTCACCGCATGGACAAGGCTGACCTCCTCCACCCCGAAGGGGATTGGGTAGTTGACCAGGACCCCGACCAGGATCGCGCCAATCACGATCGTGGCCCAATCAGGCTGGACGCCAGCCGTGCGGCGGAGCCACGCCCCCAGAGCGATAAGCGCGGCAAGCGGCAGGATCACCCACAGAGTGCGCAACCAGCGGGGAGCCATGGGGGTATTGTACATCGAACTGGGTACCGGACAGGGGGAAGGGCAAGCTGCCCGCGACAGGCCGGAGGCACAGACCGGGGGTTGGGGGATCACCCCTCCGGCTTCCGCGCCTTCTCAGACCGCAGGCATCAGGATCCTGGCGAAAGCTCTCAGACTCATTTCCAACTGAGGAGAAGACTACGGGGTCCCGCTGGGCTAGGGCAAGGTTGGCGTCGGAGTCGCCGAGGCCTGAGGAGTGACCGTGGCCGTCCCCGGAAGGAAGGTTGAGGTCTCGGTCAGGGTTACGGTCGCTGTGGGTGTCGCGGTGGGAATCTGGGCCAGCAAGCGCTCCAGGTGCGCCTGGGCCAAGGTCCTGGTCTCGGGCTTGGCTTCCGGGATTCCAAGGACCCATTGCCAGTTCAGAATGGCGTCGGAGAGGAGCGGGGGGGTTGTGCCTTCGTAGATCTCGGCCCGCAAGGCATAGGCTTCGGCTAGTTGCATCTGGGTGGGATTGCTGTTCAGGGCTAGGGTGCAGTACTCGAGGGCATTCCGGTATTGGCTGAGAAGGAGGTGGGCCCTGCCGGTGCCGAGGAAGAGGTCGAACGAGGAGGGGCCGTAGCGCCGGGCGTTGGTCATGTCGCTGAGCGCTGCGGCACCCTCGACGAGCCTCAGGTACACGAAGCCCCGAGCCAGATACGCCGGTGCGAAGCCGCTGTCAACACTGAGGGCTTGGCTGAGGGCGTCGAGGGCGGCGGGCAGGTTCCCCAAGTCACTCAAGGCCATGCCGAGATACGTCCAGCCGCGGGCATCGTCAGGCCGGTATCCGACGTACGTCTGCAGCGGCGGAAGCGCGTTCATTGGCTGTTCGAGCTCTACGTAAGCTTGGCCGAGTGCCAGGTAGCCGTCGAGGAGCGTGGGATCGTCTACGCTGCCGGTCATGGCGCTTTGGAGGGCGGCCTCGAAATCGCCCAGTCGGAACTGCGCCTCACTCAAGCGAACCAGGATCAGGGGAGTCGTGACGCCCGCCTCGACAGCCGTCTGGAGAGCATCCCGCAAGTTGGTCCACATGCGGCGCGGCATGTAGAAATCCGAGATGGCCAGGTAGGCCTCGACCATCCTTGGGTCGATTTCAATCGCGCGGGAGTAGTCCGCCGGTAGGGGGTCGTTGGGTCGAGTCTGGGCCAGCAGGCGGCCGCGCCCGAGGTAGGCGGCGGCGTAGTTTGCATCCAAGAGCACGGCCTCATCGTAGTAGTCCAGAGCCTCGCGCGCCTCGCCCAGGAAACGGTGGGCCTCGCCGAGGAAGTATTGGGCATCGGGCAGGGAGGGGTTGAGCTCGATCACCTGCCCCATGAAGATTTCCAGCGCCTCGTAGTCGCCGCGGATCATGGCATCAATGGCGGCGGAGTAGGCTTCGATCTCGGGGTGAGGGGTCATACCCAGGATTGGGGTCGGGGTCGGGGTGGCAGCGACGAAATAGATCAAGGGTGTGCCAACGAGCTCGGTAGGTATGGCCGTCCGGAATGCGCGCGTCCCGACTGGGAGGGGGGTCGCGGTCGGGCTGGGTTCCGGTGAGGTGGCGGTGGGGGTCGGGGTGTCGAAGTTGGGGGTGGGCGGAAGGACGTAGCCGCGGTCCCGGGTGAAGCTGATTACCAATCCGGTGATGAGGGCGACTCCCGCCAGACCCAGGATGCCGGCCCCGGCGATCCTCCAGTTGATCCTTCTCCCCACCGAAGCACCAGTGGCGACGGCGGCGACTTGGCGCCGCGGCACGCGGGCCGCCGCCAGCTCCGCCTTTTCTGGCGCACGGGCACCCAGGACTGTCAGGCCACGCCGGGCGGCACGGTTGGTCGGGTCAAGCCTGAGGGCCGACTCCAGGCAGCGGATGGCCTCTTGCTCGTTGTCCGCGACGGCGCTCATCCAGATCCAGTACTCGGCATTTGCCGAGTCGGACCGGATCAGGCGCGTGAGCAACTCTCGGGCGCGGACACGATCTCCCGCCCGGGCGGCTGCAATCGCCTCTGTGAGCATGGAAGGCGTTGCCACCGAGCACTCCTTGAATTCGGCGCTAGTCTAGCATAGCGGCCTCCCCTGCACAATCCACCCCTTGGGTACGGGTGCTCAGGTCACACGGCAGCCAGCCGGGGACTCGGGATCAATCCTACCTGCTCCGCCGTAGCGTGCCGCCGGGCCACGGGAGTGACGCAAGGCCGCATTGGTATAATGGCAGTGCCGTGGCCAAATTGGGATCTCAGGTTGTCGTTCTCACGCTCGTGCTGCTCCTGCCGGCATGCGCTACCCAGGTGGAGGAGCAGGCGGCGACCGCGACTCTGGAGCGCTATGTGCCGGCCACGCACACTGCCACGACCCGGCCGGTCACCCCTGCCGTGGAGCCCCTCTCCAGTCCGGGTCCGACAGCCACACCGCTCACACACGTCGTCGAACGCAACGAAACGTTGCTCGGCATTGCCGCCGAGTACGGCATCAGCCTGGATGCCCTGCTAGCAGCCAATCCAGGGATCAACCCGCGGTTTCTGAGCATAGGCCAGGCTCTGATCATCCCTGGGCCTGGAGGGCAACCGATCCTCGAGCTGGCACCAACGCCGACCCCCGTTCCACTCGACTTCTCGCAGGTCGCCTGCTATCCGACGATCGCCGATGGCCTATGGTGCCTGGTGTCTGTGCGGAACACCACGCCGGGCGCCATCGAAGGGTTGGCAGCCCGCATCAGCCTCCTGGACGGCCAGGGGGAGGCGCTGGCAACGCAGACCGCTTATGCCCCTTTGAACCTTCTTCCCCCTCAGAGTGTGATGACGCTTGCCGCGTACTTCCCGCCGCCGGCGCCAGATCCTGCCGCGGTCATGGCAAGGCAGGTCAGTGGCGTAGCCGTCGTCGATGTGACCGGCCGGTACCTGCCTCTCACCCTGGATCGGGAGACTGAGCAGCCAGGGACGGACGGGCGAAGCTGGCGCGTGACGGGCTCGGTGGCAATGTCGGCCGAGGCCGAGGTCGAGGGGAGGCTAGCCGTCTTGGCCATCGGGCTAGATGCGGCCGGTAGCGCCGTAGGCTACACCTTGTGGGAGCCGGACGAGGCACTGGCTCCAGGCGGACGGGCCGGCTTCGCCCTCGTCGTGTACAGCCTCGGACCGACGATCGACTCTGTTGTGGTCCTGGCCGAAGCCCAGCCGTTGCCCTGACGAACACCCCCCGCGTTTCGAGCAGGCTGGCACGAATCAGTCCCCCAGGCCGGGCGATACCGGAAGACCCCCGACGACATCAGACTAGTCATAGGGCCGCAGTGCTCCTCTCCCCGAGGACGCCGGCCACTCTTGGGGGTATCCCGCTCGTCATTCGGGACCATCCCTTCAGGGAATCGAAAGACCGGTTTGGCACACGAACGCCGTTCCGCGGCGAAGGCTGCAAGAAATGGGAAGAGCGATCGGGGGTTTCGGCCTTTCTAAAGACAGCGCTCCTGAATGGCGGCGCGGCATCGCCACGCGACCTTCCGTTCAAGGTGCCATCGCGGGAGAAATCTGGCTATGGAGCGGAGGGGCTGAGTCCGGCGATGAACTGCCCGACGGCGAACCCAACGCCTTGCTCCCCGGCCACGGCGACCTCGTAGTTGACGATCTCCCCCGGGAGGAGGTCCTCGACGATCAGGGTCAGCTCGGCGTACCCGTTGGCGTCGAGGGGCGGGACTTCGGGGTAGAACGAGGAACGCGGGCCGTCCACCCGGACGACGGGAACGACGCCTCCCCAGGGGCTTCCCTCCGAGAGGGTAGCCTGGATGAAGATACGTTGGGTGGCTCCCGCGGGTAGAACCGAGTGCTCGACCCAAGTATGGACGATCACGGTCGCCTGGCTACCGAAGGGGGTAGGAGAGGGCCGGCCCGGAATCGGAGGCGGGGTGGATATCGTCGGTGTGCTCGCACCGATCAGCGAGGCGCCCAGGGGGGCGAGCTGCATCGCAAACGGGGAGGGTAGATCGAAGTGGTATTCCAGAACAACATTCTCGAACCTCTGCGTCAGGACCTCCGCCTGCATCACCGCCTCTCCCAGGGGAAGCCCAAGAAGCAATTCGCCGTCATGTGTGCGGTAGAACTCTGCAAACACCCATCGGACGTTGTGTCCCGAGGAGGGGAAATAGAGGCCACTCCTATCCGAGGCCGGTGGAACAGGTGGGTCTGCGGGCCCCAAGCGCAGGCCAAGCGGGCGCAGGCGGGTCAGCCCCGGCAGATCCGGCGGGGCGTAGAGGACGGCACGTTCGAACACCTGCTCAATGGCGTCGTCGGCTCCCAGATAGGGGTCGGTCAATGGGCGGCCGAAGAACGCCTCGCCTCCGTATCGGTCCAGGAACTCGCCGAATGGGCGCATATGGAGGCCCGGCGGCAAGACGAACCCAAGATCGATGGCGACCAGGTCCATGCTTGTGCTGTGAGCGGCCAGTCCGTATGCAAGCAGGTGCACTTCCGAGGGAGGGGCGTTCTCTTCCCGGTATAGACCGAGGTTCTCGTAGAACTGGTAGATCAGTCCATCGCCAAACTCGACTTCGGCGATCGGGGCGCCAACGACGGTCAATCCCCCGAGTTCGTCGTATGTCTGGGCAAAGCCGGTGTACAAGATGTGACCCGTCGAGGGGAAGTAGCGGATGTCGGATCCGGAGGGGGCTGGCAAAGCGGGCGCCGCCAGGCCCAATTGCCTGCCGAGGGGGGCGAGCCTGATAGCTTCCGACTGGGGCGCTGATGGATCGTAGATGAGCTCGACGTTCAGAAAGGACTGCAGGAGCAGCGTCCCCTCATGCGAGGCGCTCTCGATGGGCAGGCCGAAGGTGGCCGCGCCACCATGAGACTGCCAGTAGTCGACGAACTCGGGGGCCGGGGCGGGGCCCTGTGGACCGGGTGTCGTCGGCGATGGCGCCTGGGAGGTGCAGGCGGTGAGCAGGAGCGCACCACCCAGTAGCAGAAGCTGGCGTCTGATCCTCTTTGGCATGACGCGCGTCCGGGCTGGAGGACTATAGCGCCATTCGACAGTTCCAGCAAGACGGACCGCTTGGCTAGAGGCAGCTCCACAGCTACAATTCCCGCAATGAGCGAGGTGCGCCAGGTCCATGCGGCCTCCCGGGGGCAGCTGGCCAGGCTGTTGGACGAGCGTTCCGCCGGGGATGCGATGGCAGCCTACTACGCGCTGCATCATTCCGCGGATTCGGTCAAGCTCTATGCCTACCATCCTGGCAAGGGCGGCCCCACGGGGTTCCTGGCAGTCGCCAGGACCGGTCTGGACCTCTTCCGTCCCTTGGTTGTTCCCTTCGTCGGCCAGGCATCAGCGCTCAAGGCGCTGCTCCTCGCGGCGTTGGAATCTGCCCGCCCGGTTGTGCTTCACCTGCCTCTCGAACAGCGCTCATGGGCCCAGGAGGTGGTTCGATTGACCGGGTTTCGGATCTACGAGCTGCTTCGGTTGGATCCGGAGGAGTACCGCCCCGTCGTCAACGTGCTCGTCATGGAGGCAGCCTCTCCGGGTGGCTCACCGCGCTACGAGATTCGTTCGGGGGAGTTGCTGCGGGCTGCTTCCGGTGTGAACTGGAAGGGGTCAACCTTCGCGGAGGTCTACCTTGAGGTAGAGCCCTCATCCCGGGGCCAGGGCTATGGCAAGTCCGTTCTGGCGGCAAACGCTGGCCGGCTGCTCTCCGGTGGCGTTGTGGCCCTGTACCGCGTGGCCGATGATGACCTGATCGGCCGGCGCGAGGCCGCAGAAGTCGGATTTCGCCCCACCGGAGTAAGGACGCTAATCGGGCAGGCCGTCCTGCGTCAGGAGGCGAGCTCGGCGCCCAAGGGGAGGGATCCGTGATCAAAGCCACCTTCAGCTTTCCCCGAAGATTCCTGTGGGGATCGGCCACAGCCTCCCATCAGGTCGAAGGCGGCAACACCAACAACGACTGGTGGGCCTGGGAGCAGCAGCCAGGGCGGATCATCCACGGGCACCAGTCGGGCAAAGCCTGCGATTGGTGGGGTGGACGGTGGAAGCAGGATCTGGACCTGGCCGCGGCCAGCGGCCAGAACGCCCATCGCTTGTCGATTGAGTGGAGCAGAGTCGAACCCAGCCCCGCCGTTTGGGACGAGTCGGCCCTGAACGTCTACCGCGAGATCGTCAAGGGAGCCCTCGACCGCGGGCTCATGCCCATGGTCACCCTGCATCACTTCTCCAACCCCTTGTGGGTGGCGGAGCAGGGAGGCTGGCTCAACCCGGAAATCGTGCCCCGCTTTGAGCGCTATGTTCGCAAGGTGGTCTCGGCCTTGCAGGACCTGGTTGGGCTGTGGGTCACCATCAACGAGCCGAACGTGTATGCCACTAAGGGCTACACAACTGGAGACTTCCCGCCGGGTGAGAAAGACTTCCTCAAGACCATGCGGGTGTGCAGGAACATGGTTGTCGGGCATGCCGCGGCCTATCATGCCATCCACGAGATTCAGCCCGGAGCCCTTGCCGGCATTGCCTACCACTATCGAGGCTTCCGCCCGGCGAATCCGTCGAGCCCCCTGGACCGCTGGGTTACGCGCACCCGGTCTGCCATGTTCAACAACCTTGTCCCCAACGCCGTTCACACCGGCCGCTTCCGATCGCTTGTGCTTCGGGAGAGGATCCCCCAGGCCGTGGGGACGCAAGACTACTTCGGCCTGAACTACTACACGGTCGAATCCGTCGCCTTCGATCTAGGGATGCCCGGCCAGCTCTTTGGGCGTGGACATTTCCCCGAGGGCGCGGACCTCAGCCCCACCGGCTTTCTGGCCAATGAGCCGGAAGGGATGTGGCAAGCGCTCAGCTGGGCCCACTCCTACGATCTGCCGATCTACGTGACCGAGAACGGCGTCGAAGACAACATGGACCAGCTGCGCCCGCGCTACCTGGCAACCCACATCCGCCAACTATGGAGGGCGGTGAACTTCAACTGGCCCGTGCGCGGCTACTTCCATTGGTCGCTCGTGGACAACTTCGAATGGGAGCGCGGCTGGACGCAGCGTTTTGGGCTGTGGGAGCTGGACGTGGACACGCAGGCACGGCGCAAGAGGCGCAGCGCGGACTTCTATGGCGAAATCTGCATGGTGAACGCCCTGTCGTCTGAGATGGTTGCGTTGTATGCGCCCGAAGTGCTTGCCCAGCTGTTCCCGGCGAGGGGGGATCCGGGTTCTGAGGTCGCCAGTGGATGAGCGGCGGATCGCCCGTTTCGATCATGGCCTGCTGATTGGCTGGGTGGCCCTCTCGCTTCTGGGGCGACGCTGCCTTCCGCTGCTTCCTATCCTGGTGGACAACCAGCAGGAGCTCATTGCCGCTGTGGCCTCCCAGACGCCAGGTGCGTTGACCTGGTGGCCGCTGCTACTCTTTGCGGCCGGCCTGCCCCTGGCCGCCAGCGCCTTCCGAAGGGATCTGGGGGGAAGAGACCGCCGGCGGTCCAACCTCGCTTTCGCCTTCGGGGTGGCCGGCTTCCTGCTCCTGGTGGTTGGTCTCAGCCTGAACCTGGTGGAGATGACGCTGGCAGGTGCATCCCTCGAAACCTGGGAGACCACGGCCCGGCTGGCCCTCGTCGACCGCTTTCTGGCCGCGTTCCAGGCAGACCAGTTGATATCGGCACTTGCCGTCGTGCTCCTGGCCGCCTGGCTAGGCCTGTTGAGCTGGATCAGCATACGGCCGGCGCCTCCCCTACTGCCCGCTTGGTTCGGCTGGGCAGGCGTGTTGGGGGCGCTCGTCACGGCCGTTGGGGGGTTGTGGGGGACCCTATCCGTTGGCGCGCTGCGCACCGTCGATGGTGGAGATGCTTTGCTCCTGGTCCACCTGTGGATCGGGTTGGTGTGCACCCTCATGTGGGACCGCAGCCAGGTCCCGAGGCGACCGTCGTCGTAGAGGGGGTCAGGTTCCCCTGACTGTGAGGGCATCCGAGGCGGGTATCGACCCGCAAGGATCAGGAGCGCGCTTTTCCATTGACGAGCGATGCCGCGGTGGGGGTGAGGCGGGCTCTGGGGCGGCTCAGCCGCAGGAACACCACGCGGCCGGATGGTATAATCGCTCCGGTCGGACCAAGGGCCGGGCCTTCAGGCTTGAGGAGAGGTTGCGTAGTCTGGTCTAACGCGCGCGCCTGGAGAGCGCGTGAGCCGAAAGGCTCCGTGGGTTCAAATCCCACCCTCTCCGCCTCGAACGAATTGCGCGACCAGGGACTTCAGGATCTACCGGGAGTCCCTTCGCGTTCCTGGCAGAACGCGGCGGCCGGGCCCGCCTGTGCGGGCCGCCGTCATCGGCGGCCCGTGGATGGCCTGCGGGCGGGTAGCTC
>CAZEMA010000072.1:0-12413 GCA_964513155.1 uncultured Anaerolineaceae bacterium | reverse complement strand
CCCACCATGAGCAACGCCTCTGGGCGAAGATCGAGCTGGGCCGCCACCCATAGGACGGGAGCCGGATGCGGCTTCGTCCGGCGGCAGGTGCGCGCGGTGGCCACGCAGCTGAAGAGCGATGCCAGGCCGAACTGGTTGAGGAAGGCCTCGACGCCGCGCCGGTCGCGGGCGGAGACCAAAGCCAGGGAGTAGGGCTGGCGCAAAGCGGTGAGTGCCTCTTGGATGCCGGGGATGAGCAGGAAGCGGGTCGGTCGTCCCTCGCCTCGCACCCAGTGGAGCGCGTCCAGAAACGGGGCTGCCAGGTCGTCGAGATAGAGCCGATCGGCCAGGGCGTAGGCCAGATTGGCTGGTCCCTCGGTGGCCATCACCAGACGGCGGGCCAGGCGTGGCAGGTCGCGCCCCGGCGTCAACCTGGCGAGGGGACGGAGCCAGCTGGCGAAACGGAGCACGATGGCATCATCCGTGTCCGCCAGCGTCCCGTCGATGTCGAAGCAGATGGCCTGAATGCGGGCCGGGTTCAGCCCGGCGCTCATGGGATCTCGGCCGGAAAGACCACGGCTTGGCGGAGGCGCTGTGCAGTCGCCTCGTCTGGGGCAAGGATCCACAACGTCTGATCCGAATGCCGTTCGCTCAGCGCATACAGCCCCTCGCCAGCCCAGGTTGCCGCGAGGGGGGTGAAGGACACGGTACCGCCAAACCGGATATCGCCGTAGTCTCGGAACGTCAGGAAGAACTCCTCCGCATCCGCCAGCCTGTCCCAGCTCGTGACCGAGACCAGAGCACCTTCCCTGGCTTGTTCGTTGAAGAGGGCCACGTAGTAGTCGCCCCCCCAACCCTCGGCGGCTGCTGACACTTCGGGTTCCGAGAGGTATTCCTCAAGCATGAGCCGAAGGTACAGTGCGCCCAGCACGTCGGTGTCGATCTGGCGCCAATCGCCGCCCAGGGTGGTAGTGAGATCGGGGGCCTGCAAGTGGACGGGGGGGTCGTCGGGGTATTGCTCTGGTTGAAGGATCTGCTCGGTAGACAGGGGCGGGTCGGCGTAGACCGCGTCCACTGCCGCCCAATCCCCATCCCGGTAGGAGTGGCTGACGAAGATGAACCCCTGGGTGTAGGGGAAGACAAAGGACTGCTGCAGGAACGCAGGCGCCGAGTTGAAGACCGGGCTCTGCAGCGAGCCGTAGAAATCGGTGATCTGCTGGATGTCTTCTTCGGTGGCGAAGGTGCGGAGCCACTGCTCTTCGAGAAGCGAGGCGTCGCCCTCAATCAAGGATTGGATGGCGGCGCACCGTTCGCTGTCGGACTCGCACGCCTCGTCGCTATAACCCAGCCCCTCCTCGAGATGGTAGTTCTGGTCCTGAAGAGCGTGGACGTACTCGTGGGCATAGGTCAGGCGCTCTGGGCCCTCAAACCCCTCTCCCTGGACAATGTACATCTGTTGGGTCTCGTCGTCGTAGTAGCCGGCGATCTGCTCAGTGTACAGCTCAAGATAGAGGTTCCACAGATCGAAGCCCGGGTCAAGCAAGCCGAAGAGCGCTAGGACGCGGGCGTCGTCGGTGGCCTCCTGCTGGGAGTAGTCGGCCAGGAAGTCGTCCAGAACGCGCTGACGCAACGCGTCGGGCGTGAGTAAGGTGCGTTCGACGGGGCCGGTGGGTTGAAGGCCCCGCAGCGAGATCACCTGCTCTTGAATCTCGTCCATCTCCGCCCGAATCTCCGGGCTGAGCAGGGCTTCACCTGTGGGTTGGAGGCCTGGGGTAGCGGGTTGGGCTTCGATGGTGGCTGGCGTGGCCGGCACCCGTATGGCGGTGCCCATCGCCGTAGTCGGGGGCGTTGGAGCGGTCAGGAACCACGCGGCGATGCCCAGCGCACCGGCCGCCGCGATCAACGCCAGACACAGGCACACAAGGAGGACGCCGCCGATGACGAGCCAGGTGCGTTTCGATGACATGATCTTCTCCCAAGGGAGGACATTGTAGCATCCCATGGACACGACTGACGGCAGAACCGTGGGGCATCCGTTCTGGGCGGGTGGACGTCGAGAAGGTGGCCGGCCGGGCGGCGTGTTCTCTCGCTCGGCACACGGGGGGCGAGAGAAGGGAACGGACGACGAGACGCCCGGGCGTCTCGTCGTCCGTCGTTCTTACTCTTGCCGGCTCAGCGGTGGAAGGTGGTGGTGATGCGGCGGATCTCGTCGTAGAGTGGCCGCAAGCGATCGTACATCTGCAAGTAGACGTTGCGGTAGAGGCCTTCGTAGACCTCATGGGCGGCGGCCTCAGGCTGGAACGTCTGGCCGAGATGGGTCATCTCGCGGACGGCGGTCTCGAAGTCGGGGTGTAGGCCGAGGCCGACAGCCGCGTCGATGGCAGCGCCCAGCCCCGAGGCCTCGTAGATGTGCGGCCGCGAGGTTGGCAGGCCGAAGACGTCGGCGGTGAGCTGCATGGCCGCGTCGCTCTGGCTGCCGCCGCCGGCGACGCGCAACTCGGTGATGGGGAGGCCGCTGCGTCGCGAAGTGCGCTCAGCCCCCTCGCGCAAGGCATAGGCTAGGCCTTCCAAGATGGCGCGGTAGATGTGGGCACGGGTGTGGACGTCGCCAAAGCCGATGATGGCGCCCTTGGCTTCTGGCCCCGGGTGCCGCAAACCCGGCGACCAGTAGGGCTGGAGGGTCAGGCCCTGCGACCCCGGCGGGACCGCCCGGACAAGCTCGTCGAAGAGTGCTTCGGGCTCGATGCCCCGGGCCTGGGCCAGCCCCTGCTCGCGCAGGCCGAACTCCTGCTTGAACCAGGACACCATCCAGTAGCCGCGGTAGATCGCCACTTCGAGGCTGTAGGCGCCAGGGACGGCCGACGGGTAGGGCGGGATGAGGGGGATGACTTCGACGTACCTGCGGTGGGTTGTGTTAATCGTGGCGGTCGTGCCGTAGGATAGGCAGCCGATGTGCGGCGCGAGGCAGCCGGCGCCGATCACCTCGCAGGCCTTGTCGGCAGCGGCGGCGATCAAGGGCAGCCCGACCGGGATCCCGGTTGCCTCGGCCGCGGAGGCGCTGATCTGGCCGAGCGGCTTGGCCGGCGGAACGAGGTCGGGCAGGATGGCCAGGTCCATGGGCACGGCCTGCCACTTCCAGTCCCATTTCTTGGACCAGGTCTGCCTCTTGTAGTCAAAAGGAACGTAGCCAACTTGGCAGCCCACCGAGTCGACGAAGCTGCCCGTCAGGCGGTAGGTCAGGTAGCCGGAGAGGAAGAGGTATTTGTGAGTCCGCTCCCAGATGTCGGGCTGGTGTGTGTGGATCCAGTTGGCCTCGGCCTCCGCCTGGAGGTACGCTACGGTCTCGGACATGCCCGCGATGCGGAAGGCTGCCCCCCACAGCCCGCCGACCGGCTTGAGTCCTTCGGTGCGCCGCTGGTCGAGCCAGACCATCGCCGGGCGGAGGGGTTGTCCGGACTTGTCGAGGTTAAGGAGGGTCGATCGTTGGGTGGTCAACGCCACGCCGGCGATGGACTCCTTGGAGACATCAGGCATGGCCCACAGCCCCTGGCAGGCCTGGCAGACGGCATCCCAGAAGACCTCAGGCCGCTGCTCGGCCAGGCCCGGGGCCTCGGAGTAGTAAGGCTCGATGGGTACGCGGCTCTTGGCCAGCAGCGTGCCGCGCGGGTCGAAGAGCAGAGCCCGGACGCTCTGGGTGCCGTTGTCAATCGCTAGAAGATGGTCACGGGACATTGGCCTCTCCCTCTGTGAGCGGACACTGGCTATGCTGGCGGACTGTAGCACCGTTTCCACAGGCGGGCGTAGTCCTCTGCCTCCTGCTGCCATCGGGCATCGTCCCAGCCGAGTTCGGGCTGGGCGATGGCGCGGATACGGTCGAGCAGGGGCAGGCCACCTTGAGGGGCCGTCAGGCCCAGTCGGACCCGGCGCAACAAGAGGTCGTCCAGATGAACGACCCCTTCGACCCTGGCGGTCCACCGCAGCTCCGCCCACAGGGACGGACCGCCGTCGATGGGTGTCAGCTCGCCGGGGTGGGCGGCGGCAGTCAAGCCGGGCGCATCCGCGGCGTAGCGGCCGACCAGGCGTGAGCGGGTGGCTGGGTCAAAGTCCCCTTGGAGTTCCGAGTCCGCGGGCGGTAGGTCGAAGACTCGTTTGCGGGGATCAAAGACCGGCTGGCCGGGCAGGCGGGAGCGGACCATCCGCAACGCATCATGGGCCATCAGGCGGAAGGTCGTCAGCTTGCCGCCGGTTACGGTGACCAAACCTTCTTCCTGCCACAGCACATACTCGCGCGATTCCTTGGAGGGGTCGGCCTTTCCGGTGTCGACAACGGAGCGGATGCCGGCGAATGTGCCCTGGACATCCTTGGTCGTCAACTTCAGGTCGGGGAACGTCCGCTCGAGCGAGGTCAGGATGTAGTCGACCTCAATCGGCTGGATGGCCAGGTCCGTTTGCATCTCCTGCCCATGGTCGACATCGGTGGTGCCGGCGAGTACCACGCCCTCCCAGGGGAAGGCGAAAACGGGCCGTCCGTCCTCGGGGTGGAACATGCAGACGGTTCGGGTGAGCGGAAGCTTGCTGGGCTGGAAGATCAAGTGGCTGCCTCGCAGCTTGCGCAATCGGCGAGGGGCGCCAACTTGCGCCCGCAGATCATCGGCCCAGGCGCCGGTGGCGGATATGACGACCGGGGCATGAACCTCGGCGCTGCGACCACCCGAACCGGGCGCCAGATCGCGCAGGGCGACGCCGCTCACCAATCCGGAGCCCTGGCGCAACAGGCCTTCAACCCGGGCGTAGTTGAGGGCGGTTCCCCCGTCGCGCACGGCCTCCTGGATGAGCCGCAGAACCAGCCGGGAGTCATCTGCCTGTCCGTCGAAGTAGCGGTAGCCGCCGACAAGCCCGGGCCCCGTCAGAGGCGGGCAAAGAGCCTTCAGGCCGGCCGGCGAGTAGCGGCGGTGCCCCCACTTGAACGCCAGCAGGTCATACAGAATCAACCCCACCCCGTATACCTGGAGCGGCGTGTTGTCCTCGGGGAATGACACCATCAGTTGCCCTACCGAACTCACCAACCCCCTGGCCTCCCGCAGCAGGCGTTCGCGCTCTCGCACCGACTCGAGCGTCAGCTTGACCTGCCCGTTCTTCAGGTAGCGCAGACCGCCGTGGACCATCTTGGAGGAGCGGCTGGAGGTGCCGGAGGAGAAATCGTGCCCTTCGACGAGCAACGTCCGCAGGCCTGCCCGGGAGGCCTCGCGCAGGATGCCGGCGCCGGTGATCCCGCCCCCGATGACGATCAGATCCCAGGGGCGGTTGAGCTGATCCCAGACCTGGTCTCGCCAGCCTCGTTGCCACATGCTTCACCTCCTGCGAGACGAGAGTGTTGGCCAGGACGTCCGCTGCCTGTCAGGCGGCCGGGCGGCGGCGCCCACACCCTGGCAACCGCTCGACGGCAGATGACGGTGCTTCGGGCATGCCGCGATGGGGCTCGTTGTTCTCACTGAGCGACCAGGCCCCCGTCGACAGGCAGCGCGTGGCCTGTGACAAACGAGGCCGCCTCGGAACACAACCAGACTGCGGCCTCGGCCACCTCTTCAGGCTTGCCCATCCGTCCCAGCGGATGCATTGACTTGATGCCCATCGACTTGACCGGCGGGAACCGGAAGATCGCGTCCGCCAGGCGGCGCGCGACAGGGGAGCGGAGCGCGCCGGGCATCATGGCACTGGGACGAAGGCCCGCCATCGCCCGGGTGGCCATCGGGGTGTCAATCACGCCAGGACAGACGGCGTTGATGCGTATGTTGGCACCGGCATATTCGACGGCCGCCGTCCGTGTCAGCTGCAGCACTCCGCCCTTGGCCGCGGCGTAGGCCGGGAAGCCGCGCTCGGCCACCAGGGCCGCGACCGAGCCCATGTTGACAATCGCGCCCCCGCGCTGCCCGAGCATCTGCTGAATCTCGTACTTCATGCACAGCCAGACGGCTTTCAGGTTGACGGCCAGGGTGCGGTCCCAGTTTTCCTCCGTACACTCGGCGGTCGGTGCCAGATCTCCCTCGAATCCGGCGTTGTTGAATGCGCAGTCCAGCCGGCCATATGCTCGGACCACCCCCTCGATCAAAGCCTGGACCTCCTGCGCGTGGGTGACATCACAGGCCACGAAGAGCACCTCGGCGCCGGCCTCTGCCAGATGGCGGGCGGACTCGGCACCTTGTTCGGCATCGATATCGGCGATGACAACCTTTGCGCCTTCCCGGGCGAAAGCTCCTGCAGAAACCCGGCCGATACCGGAGGCGCCGCCGGTCACCAGGGCCACCTTGTCTTTCAAGAGAGCAGGCATGTACACCTCAGTACGACCTTGTCTGCGGCCAATGCCCGGATAGAACCGCATGAGGCCAACCCCTGGTGGCTGTGGCCGTCTGCGTTCGAGGATTCCCGGGATCGTTGGGTCTCATCGCCGCGCTTGGGGGGGCGTCGGTCATGGAAGGGTCCGGCGGCTCATTCGCCCGCCAGGAGCTTACCCGGGTTCAACATCCCGTCCGGATCGAGGGCGCGCCGGGCGGCCTGTAGCATGGCCATGCCCACCTGTCCCTTCTCGGCGGTCAGGTAGGGAGCGTGATCCAGGCCGACACCGTGCTGGTGGCTGATCGTGCCCCCATGAGCGAGGATGGCCAGGGTGGCGGAGGCCTTGAGGCGGCGCCAACGCTCCACCGTCTCCTCCGGATCGTGCGCCCGGCGGAACAGGAAGGTAACGTAGGTGCTGGCTCCGTCCTGGTAGACATGCGAGAGGTGGGCGAACACCAGGACGCGTTCGCCAAGCTCGGTCAATGCTGGGGCGATGCTGGCCTTGACGGCGGCGGCAGTGGGCAGCACCGCAGACCAGGGGACGGCGGTCTCGACCGTGTCAAGGGCGTAGCCCTTCTCCCAGAGCGTGTTGCGCAGGTAGGGGGTGAGGAAGCGCGACTTGCGCCAGATCGAGCCAATGGCTCGCAGAGGCACCAGACCGCCGTGGGCGCGGCAGAGGCTCGTGGCCTGACGGTAGGCCGCGCGCACGGCACTGGCTCCACCCGTGACTCCGAGCACCAGCAGGCAGCGCTCACCGCCGTAGCGCAGCAGGCGCAGGCCGCGATCGGCCCAGCGCACCAGTTCCTCTTTGCCTGAGAGGGCCAGTGTGGTCTCGGCTTCCTGGGCATCACTCAGGCGCAGCATCGACACGGCGATCCCGGCCTGAGCGATCGCCCGGACGGCGTCAGCGCCGGCCTGCCAGTCATGGAAGAAGACGCCGTAGAACTGCTCCGCCTCCGGCAACCGGCGGGTGCGAACGATGGCCCGGGTGATCACGCCCAGCCGCCCCTCCGACCCAAGGATCAAGTGCCTGACATCCGGGCCAGCGGCGCTGGCTGGCAGGGGCGGCAGATCCAGAGGTCCGGCGAGGGTTTCGAGGTGGCCCCCGGCGAAGGTGTCCTCGATCCGGCCATAGTGGTACGACTGCTGGCCGCTCGAGCGGGTGGCGATCCAGCCACCCAGGGTGGAAAGCTCGAAGGACTGAGGGAAGTGACCGAGAGTGAAGCCCTGGGGCTTGAGCTGATCCTCCAGCTCGGGGCCGCGCACGCCTGCCTCGAAGGTGGCCAGGCCGCTGACCTGGTCCAGCCGGAGCAGTCGGTTCATGCGGGAGAGGTCGAGCGTGAGGACAGGCGAGTCGCCCTTGAGGGGGTTGATGTGGCCGACAACGCTCGTCCCCCCGCCATAGGGAATCAGCCGTGCACTGGTCTTCCTGGCGAATGCGAACAGGGATCGGATGTCCTCGTCGGTCGTCGGATAGGCCACGCCGTCGGGAAAGACGCCGATGCGGCCGGAACGGAGGGCGACCCAATCGGGCAGGCTCTGGCCGCAGGCGTGGAGCAGACGCTCGGCGGGGTCATCGCTAACCAGCGGATGGGAGGGTAGGCGGGAGGCGGGGACGCTGGCGACCGCGCTCTGGAACTCCGCATCGGGCTCCGGCTCGCCATGCCCAACGAGGGTCGCCAGGTATTCGGCGGCAACATCGGGAAGCGGGTAGGTTGTGCCCTCGTCGCCCCATCCGTTCCAGCGTCTCATGATGCGACTCCAGTGCGCCGCGAGGCGCGGGGCATCGCGCCGCGGTTGGAGGGCGGCCAGCCCCCTGCCCTATCGCACGTTGGTCTTGCCGGGCCTACTGCAAAGTGGCAAGGCCGTTGGCGAGAGTCTGCTTCTCAGCTTCGCTCAGGCGCGCCGATGGATGCATCAGCAGATACTGGGGCAACGGCATCTCGCCTTCCAGAACCACATCCGAAAGCTCACCGGGAGGAGGCTGATGCCCCGGCTGCCAGTCCGAGAAGTTGAGGGTCGCCCGCCCCCTGGCCACATCGTTGGCGAGAAGCCAAGATACCGGCGCGATCTGCGAGTACCAGGGCCAGACCGTTTCGTTGCTGTGGCAATCGAAGCATGCGCGCTGGGCCAAGGCGCGGACCTCAGGGCTTCCCCACGCCGGTTGGCTAACGACCGCCGGATTGTGATTGACGATCGACGGGCGGATGAACTGGATTCCGACGAACGCTACGACGAGCACGATCACGATGATCCCGAGGATCTTGAGGACTTTCCTACCCATCTCATAACCTCCTGTAGGGTCATTGGGGCGCGGTCCTACCTCCGTTCCGGCTGCGAGTCGGGCAGGCACCCCGTCTTTACGTACCCCGTGATTCTAGTCGTTTTCTTCGCAATGTGGCCATCGAAGGATCAAGGGTTGCCGCGTGCGAGGCATCGCTTCTTGTCGCGTCTTCCCGTGCTCGGTGACGGCTCTCACCGCCTGCGATTATGCGTCTCAGGGAATCCCATACAGGCGACGGTAGATCGGGACAAGAGCAGCGTAGAGTTCGCGGTACTCGTGATAGAGACCTTCGTATCGTTTCTGGCGGGCATCGTCGATCGGCCTGACTACTTGCTTGATCTGGATTAGCTCGTCGATGGCCTCCATGTTGGGGTAGATGCCCATCCCCACGGCCACAGTCAGGGCGGCGCCGATGGCACCGGCCTCGAGCGGGTGCTCGACGACCTGGAGGTCCAGGCCGGTGATGTCACTGATGATCTGCGTCCAGACAGGGCTGGTGCTGCCGCCGCCGATGGCATTCACAGTGCAGATCCCTAGCCCGATGGCCTCCATGGCCTCGACGATCCACCGCAGGTGGAAGGCTACACCCTCCATGACTGCCCGGGCCATGTGGCTCTTTGTGTGCCCCATCGACAGGCCGACAAAGGCACCGCGGACATAGTGGTCAAGGATGGGGGCCCGCTCGCCGGAAAGCCAGGGGGCAAAGAGAAGCTTGTCGGATCCTGGCGGGACGGCTTGCGCCATCTGGCTGAGGTCCTCGTAGGTGGAGAGGCCGCGGCCGGCGGATTCCCCCTCCTCCCATTGGCAGAGAGTGTCCCGAAACCACATCAGCGCCCCACCCCCGGTCTCCATCTCCCCGGCAATGATCCACTTGTCCGGGTCGATGTGGTTAAGACCCCAGAAGGGCTTGACTGGGTCGTTGGTGAAGATGGCGCTGGAGACTCCCACCCAGGTGGCCGTGCCCACGCACAGGTGTGCCTTCCCGGCGGCGTTGGCTCCCGAGCCGGACTGGGCCACGGCGACATCGCCGGCGCAGGCGACGACTGGAGTGCCCGGTGCCAGCCCGGTAAGGCGTGAGGCCTCCTCGGTCACCTCGCCGACCACCTGAGTGCAGGGATATGCCGGCGGGAGCATGTCCACCGGGATGCCCAATGCCTGGCAGGCTTCCTTGGACCAGGTCTTCTTGCCCGGATCGAAGAGGAAGTAAGCCGAGGCGCCATGCCAATCGGTGGCGAACTTGCCGGTCAGCTTGTGAAGGATGTACTCCTTGCAGTCGAGTAGCCAGGCTGTCCTTCTCCAGATCTCGGGCCGCTCGTCCTTGAGCCACAAGATCTTGGGGATGACGTCTTTGGCGGTGGGGATATTGCCGGTGTGGCGGAAGAGGAACGCCGGCATGTCTCCGCTCAACAGCCGGTCGGCCTGGTGGGTGCTGCGCAAGTCCAGCCAGCTCAGCATGGGGGTCAGGGGCCTGCCCGCTTCGTCGACCGGAAGCAGGTTGAACATCTGGGCGGAGATTCCGACGCCGAGGATCTCAGCCGGGTCGATCCCGGAGGCCTCGATCACCTGTCTGGAGGTCGCGGCCACGGCGGCCCACAGTTCGTCGGGATCTTGCTCGGCCCATTCGGGCTTGGGGTGGTAGACAGGATATGGCTGGTAGTGGGAGCGGATGATCTGGCCGCGCAGGTCGGCAAGGATGGCCTTGTCCCCGCCTGTGCCCGTATCGTGTGCGAGGATGAACTTCCTGTCGGTCATACAGCGCTTCTCGGGCGAGGAGAATGATCCAGGACCTTTGGGGGCAGGCTTGTCTCATCAAACATGCGGTGAAGGCTCGACGGCAAGGCGCCCCCGGGCTGGCGCCCGGGTCGGATGGGCGGCGAGCAGTATCTCGCCGAGGTTGGAGGCAGGCCTGCGTTCGGCAGGAAGGCGTCAAACGGTCGGGAAGTGCCCGTCGACGGCGGCGATCACGCGGGCTTCGGCCAACGCAACAGGTCTCTCGGCGCTTCCCGGTCCATCGGTTCGCGTGCTGGCAGGGAATCTCACCGGATGGCCTATTCTACGGTTGGATGTCCTGCCCTGCAATAGGTGCCGAAAACCCGAGAGCCTGCAGGATAGCCTGGTGGTTTGGGTGCCCGGGATGAGCGTGGGGTGCGAGTCGTTCTAGGCTCTAGGGCCAGAACCTTGGCGAGTCCGAGAAGGGGAGGCGGGGACTCGGGTCGCCGGTTCATGAACGGGATGGTCACTCGAGCCGCGAGCGGAGGAAAAGGCCGACCGGCGCTGGTCGGCGGCCTGGTCGCGGTCAGGTGGTTGTGAGCTGGGGAAGAAGCTCGTCCAAGGCGTCGACCAGCGCCTCGGCGTCGGAAGCGTCGTTGTAGGCCTGGAAGGAGACCCGGATGAGCGGTTGTCCGTTCCAGCGCTGAACGGGGATTTCGATGCGGTACCGGTTGTAGAGTCGGCGCTGCAAGACCTCCACAGGGAGATCCGGCAGCCGGGCGGCGGCCATCTGCCCAAACCAGGCGGGCGAATCGGGGCAGATGGCAGACAAGCCGGTCCGGTCGTTGATGCGTTGGCGGGTGCGGCTGGCCAGATCATGGCAGCGCTCCCGAATGGATGGCCAGTCATGCTGGCGCTGGAATTCGATCGCCGCGGGGACGGAGAGGAAAGCGGCCGGGTCGCGCGTGCCCTGCCACTCGTGGTAGTCAATGAATGGGGATTCGCCGGGGTGGTCTGACTCCCAGCCCCAACTGACAACCAGCGGCTTAAGGACAGGCTGGAGCTCCTTGCGCGCGTAGAGGAACGAGGCTCCCTTGGGGGCGCACAGCCACTTGTGGCAGGCGCCGGTGTAGATGTCGGCGCCGAGCGCCTCCAGGTCGAGAGGGACATGGCCGGGCGCATGGGCGCCGTCGACAATGGAGAGCAACCCAGCCTGGCGAGCCCGCTGGCAGATGCTGCCGACGGGGAAGATGAGGGCTGTCGGGCTCGTGATGTGGCTGAGGAAAACCACGCGGGTCCGCTCGTTGACGCCTGCCCAAAGGGCTTCAACGAACGCCTCCTCGGAGGTGAGGGGAAGAGGGATGGGTTGACGCACATAGCGGGCGCCGGTCTGCTGGCAGAGGAAGCGCCAGGTACGGTCCATGGCGCCGTATTCGTGGTCGGTGGTGAGGATCTCAACCCCGGGACCCAGGTCGAGGCTGCGGGCGACCATATTGATGGCGGTCGTGGGATTGGGGAAGTAGACGACCTCCTCCGCCTGGCAGTGGAGGTAAGTGGATAGCTTGCCTCGGGCCTCAGCCATCAGGCCATTGAAGCGCCGGCCGAGAAACTCGACCGGCTGCCGCTCAAGCTCCCGCTGCCAGTGCTGGTAGACCTCGAAGACCTGCTTGGGACAGGCGCCAAACGAACCGTGGTTGAGATAGACAACCCGAGGGTCCAGCAGGAAGTGGGATCTAAGCGAGTGGGTCATACTGGATGACAGACGATGGACGACGGACCACTGACGATGGACGATCGAGCACTGGGCCAGGATCGGTGCGGGGCGAAGGACCTGCCCGGCGGCGTTCCGGCGAGGAAGTGGCGGGACAGCACGGGCAGCCTCAGATCAACCTCTCGGCCGCGGCAACGGCGATCATCTTAAAGGAGAGGTCCTTGAGCAGCTCGCCCAGGATCGGCCAGTACTTCTTCTTGAACCTCGGCAGGATTCCTTTGATGGGGTCGATCGTATCCCATCCGCTCTCCTGCAGCCAGGTCTGGACGCTATCGGCGGCTTCTTCCTGTCCAGGCTCGGCGGAGAGCTCGAGGGCGACCCAGTTCTCGAAGGAGG
>CAZEMA010000071.1:9809-12626 GCA_964513155.1 uncultured Anaerolineaceae bacterium | reverse complement strand
AAGGTTGTGAGAGAGCCGTCCGGTCGTTGCCCGCGCAGATTCAGGCCGAAGACCAGGTTGTCCCAGGTGGACCGCTTGAGCAGGATAGGATGCTGGAACACCGTGGTGATCTCCCGGCGCAGCGCCAGGGGCGCCGGGAATCTTACCGGCTGGCCGCGGTAGGCGATCTGGCCGGAGCTTGGCGCTTCGATCAGGTTGAGCAGGCGGAGCAACGTGGACTTGCCGGCCCCGTTGGGTCCCAGGACAACAAGGACCTCGCCCTCTCGAACTGAGAGTTCGTCCAGCCCCAGGACCCGGCGGCCGCCGTATTCAACGGTGATTTCCTTGAGATCGAAGACGGAGGCGTTCATCGTCCTGGCCACCAGATGGCTCGCTTCTGCAGTCGCATCAAGGAGGCGTTGACCATGAAGGCCAGGCTCAGCAGGATGCCCCCCATGGCCAGCGCCAGCCCATACTCGCCCTTGCGTGTCTCGAGAACGATGGCCGTGCTCAGGACGCGCGTCCGGCCCTCGATGTTTCCACCGACCAGCATCGCGGCACCGACCTCGGAGATGATGCCTCCGAATCCAGCCACCACCGCCGCAACCACGCCCTGGCGAGCCTCAGCCAGCAGTGCTCGAATCTCCTGGGCCCGGGCCGCGCCCAAGGACCGCACCTGCAGTCCCAGCATGGGGTCGATCGCCTCGATGCTGGTCATGGTGATCCCCACGACCAGGGGCAGGGCGATGATCGTCTGGGCGACGACCATGGCCGGGGGCGTGAACAGCCACCCCAGTCCCCCAATAGGTCCGCTGCGCGACAAGAGCAGGTAGACGACAAGGCCGACGACCACTGGCGGCAATCCCATGCCCGTGTAGATCACAGCGACCACGAATCTGCGGCCAGGGAAGCGGGCCAGAGCCATCAGCGCCCCGAGGGGGATGCCCAGCAGGGCGCTGATGGCGAGTGCCAGCCCGGTGACCTGAGCGGTCAGAAGAATGACTTCGAGCAATCGGGCATTCATATCGTCCAGCCTGTGAGCCGGTCAGGTCCTCGTTGTTGAAGGCGGGACCGACCCGCGTCTAGGGATGGGCGGCCTGGTAGGCTTCCGAGTCCGCGTAGAACAGAGGCTGGCCAAAGGTATCCACGCCGTAGGCAGCGATCGTCTCCTGCGTCTCAACCGAGGTCAGCCATTCGACAAACTCCTGCGCCAGCTCGGACTGGATGCCTTCGTGCCCCTCGGGGTTGACGGGAATCACACCATAGCGATTAAGCATCGCCGGATCGGGGTTCTCACTGATGGAAGCACCGCCCATCAGGATCACCAGATTCGGCAGGTTCTCCCGCTGGAAGAGGTATGTTGCCCGGTCGGTGAGGGTGTAGGTTCCGCTTTCATCGGCGAACTGGAGCGTCTCACCCATGCCCTGGCCGAGGGAGAAGTACCAGCCACCAGCGGGATCGGGCGTGATTCCCGCGGCCTGCCAGAGCGCCATCTCCTTGGTGTGCGTGCCGGAGTCGTCGCCACGAGAGGCAAACGGCGCCTGGGCCGCGGCTATCCGGGCCAGAGCCTCGGCTGCAGTGGAGGCGCCGGCGATCCCCGCCGGGTCATCGGGGGGACCTACCAGCACGAAGTCGTTGTACATCACATCGTAGCGGGCCAGACCATAGCCATCGGCCACGAATGCATCTTCCCTGGCCCGGCTGTGAACCAGGAGCACATCGGCGTCGCCGTTCTGGCCAATCTCCATGGCTTGGCCGCTTCCAACCGCGACGACATCCACTTGGGCATTGTGGGTGGCCTCGAAGTCGGGGAGGATGGCGTCCAGCAGTCCCGAGTCCTGGGTGCTGGTCGTCGTGGCCAGTCGCAGGAGGCGAGGCTCGGCCGGAGCGCAGCTTGCCAGGAGAGCCGCGCCCAGCAGAAGCAGGATGATCAGCGTGCGTCGAGAGGGGGTGTGCATAGTCTTAGCCTCCGTCAGGGGTGGGATGCTTTGATCGCCAGGCCGGTCGATCTGAGCCGCATTGGGAGGAGCCCGTCGCGCCTCTTCCCTCGCTGCACCCCCGGCGGTTGCGCCTCCCGCGGCGCGAGGCGTGGCTGGTCAACTGGGGGAGAGGTTGTGGGAACGACCTGTGACCGGACGATCCAGCATCCTGTATAGTTGTGCCGATGCGACTATACTATCGAGAGGGCCTTTCGTCAAGAATCCCATGTTCCTGCGCCGTCCCGCCGGCGCCGTGCCTCCACCGATCCTTGCGCTCACGGCAGGGGTTCAAGTAGTTGGGTCCAGACAGAGCCGGCGCTATACTTGGCTTCGGACGGCTGACCCGAGGGGGGTGGCAGCCGAGGAGGCGGACCGCATGAACCGGGGGGACTTTCTCTATCACCAGATCGCGGAGGCCATCCGGGGGGAGATCCTGCAGGGAGACCTCAAGCCGGGAGACGCGCTGCCCTCCGTGCGCCAGATGAGCCGCCGGTGGGACTGCACCCCGGGGACCGTGCAGCGGGCCTACCAGGAACTCGCCGGTCAGGGTTTGGTCGTCAGCCGGGCCGGGCGCGGGACGCGGGTCACCCATCAGCCGGCGGAGCCGCAGGACACGCCCATGCGCCGGGCGGCGTTGGTTCATCGGGCAGAGGCCTTCCTGCTGGAAGTTCTGACGGCCGGATACGAGCCGGACGAAATCGAACCGTCGGTGCGCCTGGCGCTGGATCGCTGGCGATCGGCTGAGCAGCGCCCATCCGCCTCGCCGCGCCGGACCCTCCGCTTCGTTGGCAGCCACGACCTGGCCGTGGACTGGATGGCAGCGCATTTCCCCGAGATCGCTCTGGGTTACCGCCTTGAC
>CAZEMA010000071.1:3481-9709 GCA_964513155.1 uncultured Anaerolineaceae bacterium | reverse complement strand
CTGCTTGTGGGAGCCAGGAATCCCCTGCCTACGGGATACCCAACCGGGCCTGGCGCGGCTATCCTAGGCTGCGTGAAGACGGAAGAGTTGCTGCGCTACGAGGCAATGTACCGGGCGATGCACGAGGCCTTGGGCACGCCTTGGCTCGAGTTTGGCTTTCCATACAAGACGTCCTTTGAGGAGGCCTCCGCCACGGACGAGGCCAAGCCGTTGACGAGTGTTGGTGAGTCTTTGGCTGGTCCCGCGGGCGCAGGCTATGGCGCGGTCACCCGCGAAAAGTAGCCCTTCCCCCCGGCTGCCGTCTGGATGTCTTCGCTGCTCTCGAATTCCCGGAACTCCAGGCTAGTTCCCCAGTGCCCGTTCCCGGATGCGCTCGACGTATTCCAGCGACTGGTGGCGGAAGTAGGCGTTGTAGAGCTCGGCGTAGTGCCCGGCCGCGCCCAGCAGCGCCTCGTGGTTCCCCTCTTCGATGATCCTGCCCTGACGCAAGACGATGATCCGGTCGGCGGCCCTCACCGTCGATAACCGGTGGGCGATGAGGATGGAGGTCGCCTCGGCCAGGATGAGATCCAGCGCCTGTTGAATCTGGAACTCGGTAAAGGGATCGATGCTGGCCGTGGCCTCGTCCAGAATGAAGATCGCTGGACGCTGCACCAGGACTCGCATGAGGGATACGAGCTGCCGTTGACCCATGGACAGCCGGCCGCCGCGTTCGCCAACCTGAGTCTCGAGTCCCTCCGGCAATGTCTCCAGCCACTCCCCCTCGCCAATCCGGCGGGCCAGAGCCTCGATCTCGGGCAGATCTGCCTCCGGTCGGGCGTAGCGGATGTTGTCGGCGACCGTTCCAGCGAAGAGGAACGGCACCTGGGAAACGATCCCCAGTTGCCGGCGGTATTGGGCCAGTTCGAGGGTCCGGATGTCCATGCCGTCAATCAGCAGGCGGCCCCCCTGGAACTCGTAGAAGCGGGCGATCAGCCTGGCGATCGAGGTCTTGCCGGCGCCGGTGTGCCCGACGAGGGCCAGATTCTCGCCGGGCCGGATGTGCAAGGAGAAGTCCTCGAGGATCGGCTCTTTGAGGCTGTAGCCGAAGGAGAGACGATCGAAGACGATGTCGCCCCGCAGACGCGGCACGGGCCGCTCCTCGGTCTGGCTGATGGCGGACTCGGCATCCATCAGGGCAAAGACCCGTTCGGCGGACGAGAGCCCGCCCTGGACCTGGCTCCAGAAGGCTGATAGGTTCTGGATGGGCGACCAGAACCGGTCGAGGCTGTTGATGAACAGGTACCAGGCGCCCACGGTGATCAAGCCCTGGGCGACGGTCAGCCCGCCGGCATAGACGAGGAGGGCCGTCCCGGCGCCGGCCAAAGCGTTCAGCGTTGGGAAGATCGTCACCAATGTCAAGCCGCGACGGACGTTGATGCGGTAAGACTGTCGGTTGACCTCGTCGAACTCGGCGTAGATGGCCGGCTCCTGGCGGAAGTTCTTGGCGATGGCGATCCCGCTGACGGCTTCCTTGATCACGGCATTGACGTTGGCCACAGCGCGGAAGCCTTGCTGCGTGACTCGTCGAGCCACCCTGCGGAAGCCGGCCCCGAACAGAAAGACAAGCGGAAGCGTTGCCAACAGCCAGGGGATCAGGCGCAGCTCGATGCTGGCCAGCACCACAAAGAGCACGGCGGCTTCGAGGATCTCGCTGAACAGATCGGTCACCAGCAAGACGACCTGGGCGAAGTCCTGGGTGTCGGAGGTGATGCGGCTGACAATCCGACCCGAGGAGAACTCATCGTAGAAGGAAAGGTCGTGGCCGGCGGAGGCCGCAAAGGCCTCGCGCCGCAGATTGAGCATCACATGGGCTATGGCGCGCACCGTCAGACGCCGCCGGATCCAGTTGGCTCCCCAGACGATGACACCCAGGAGGAACAAGATCCCGGCGAGGGCAAAGACCAGCGACGGCGAACCGGCAGAGGCCATCGCATCGACACCCCGGGCGACAACAATAGTGGTGGCCGCTCCGGCGCCGGAGACCACGGCCAGGGCAACGGCCGACACGGCCAGTTCTCGCAGGTGGGGGCGGAAATAGGCCGCCATCCGGCGCAACAGGTCCCGGTCGCGGTAGGTGCGATCATAGGCTTCGGCATCAAGTCCTTCGAACATGCCCATGGATCAGGCGGCCTCGTAGCGACTGAAGATGCGGCGGTAGGCGTCGGAGGTGCGCATCAGGTCGGCGTGCGAACCCAGAGCGGCCAGGCGCCCATTGCGCAGGACGACGATCAGATCTGCCCAGCGGATCTGTGAGAGCCGATGCGTGATGATGATAGTTGTCCGCCCCTGAGCGGCACGGAAGATGGCCCGTTGAATCTCGTCCTCGGTTGCGCTGTCGATCGAACTTGTGGAGTCGTCCAGGAGCAGGACTCGGGGGTCGGTGAGGAAAGCGCGGGCTAGAGCCAGGCGCTGCCGCTGGCCGCCCGAAAGCGTGACGCCTCGCTCGCCGATCACCGTCTGATATCCCTGCTCGAACTCCATGATGAAGTCGTGGGCCTGCGCGGCGCGGGCGGCGGCTTCGATCTCCTCCCGGGTCGCGTCGTGCCGGCCGAAGGCGATGTTCTCGGCGATGGTCCGCGAGAAGAGGAAGACATCCTGTTCGATGATTGAGATCTGCCTGCGCAGCGCCGCCAGGTCCCAGTCTCGGACATCTCTGCCATCCACCAGGACCCGGCCCGAGCTCGCCTCGTAGGTCCGGTTGATCAGGCGGGCGATCGTGGTCTTGCCCGAGCCGGTCTGGCCGACGACGGCGACGGTCTGACCGGGTACGGCCTTGAAGGAGAGACCTTGGAGGACTTCCTCGGTGGGTTTGTAGGAGAAGGCCACATCCTGGAACTCAATCTCACCCTGCATCCTCCCGGCGTATCCAGCCGGGTTCTGATCGAGCTCGGTCTGGCGGTTGATCAGCTCGAGGATCCGGCGAGCGCCGGCCATACCCAGCGAGACCTGCGAGTAGGCGAAAAGCGAGACGAAGGTCGGGAAGCCGAAGAGCTGGATCATGCCCACGTAGGCAATGACCTGTCCGACGTTAACCAGCCCCTGGCGGAAGAGGATCACGGCGTGCAGCAAGGCGCCCGCCGTGGCCAGGCCCAGGAGAAGGAGGGGCACGAAGCGAGCTTCGACGTCGCCCTGCCGAATGTAGGCATGGCTGAAGGACCGGGCATTCTCCGAGAACCGGGCGACCTCTTCCTGTTCCTGCGCCTGACCTTTGACCACTTCGATCCCGTCGATCGCCTCGGCCAGACGCGTGTTCAGAGCGCCAAACGAGCTCCGCACGTCTTCCGTAATCGGCCGGAGCTCAGTGAGGTATTGCCACAAGGCCAGGAAGTAGGCCACGATGAATAGGATGGGCACAAGAACGAGAGAGGGGTGGTAAGACGGCGCCACCAGCAGCGGCAGAATCAGGAAGTTGGCCGAGCCGATGACCAGGTTCACCCCGGGGCTGAACATCAGGTTGATCTCGCGCACGTCGTTCGTGGCGCGGGCCATCGTGTCGCCGACAGGCTGGAGGTTGTGGAAGGTCATGCTCTTGCCGAGCAGGCTGACGTAGAGCTCATCACGGATGTCACGTTCGAGCCGCTGGCCGATGAGCTCGGCGCCGAAGTTGCGGGCCAACTGGAGCGCGCCTCGCAGGATCTGCGAACCGCTGATGCTGAGGGCGATTGGCACCAGGACAGAAACCCGGGGTGGGGTCTCGAGGATGGCATTGAACGCCTGTCCGATGTACATCGGCACAAGTGTGGCCAGGGCAGCATTGCCGAAGGCGCCGGTCAGCATCAGCAGCACCAGCCACGCGTGGCGCCGGACGTGTGAGGCAATCCAGCGGGCTGGGGAGCGCAGGTCGAAGCGGATGGCGTCTGGTGGAGCGAATTCGGCGGTGGTCATTGCCCGTGGGACTCGGCAGGCTCGGACAGTCTCCGGAAGTGAGTTTCTGGAGGATACCACAGTCAGAGTGGCCGCCAAGTCCTCCCCTCCTTAAGGTACTGTCGGCGCCGAGTGGCATCGCATAACCAGGCCATTCCATGACCCCTTTCCTCCGTCCCCGATTCCCCCGGCTGTCACAGGACTGGCTCGGTCTCCGTGGTAGAAGCATGCAAAGGAGAGGGAAGCTCGCCGGAACGCCAACCGTTGGCAGGGGGAAGCCTCCCGCGTATACTCGCTCCATGCGCGTGCTGCGCGGCGCGGCCGCTCTCCTGGGTGTGATGGTTGCTGTGGCGTCGGCCGGCCTCCTGTCTTGGTCGCTGTGGCCGTTGCCCCGGGAGCGGTCGACCACCATCCTCGGACTGGAGACGCTGGTGGCTTCCGTCATCGAGCTCCCGTCCGAAGCGGTCCTACAACAGGTTGGGGATGGCATCCAACTCACGCTGGACACCCCTCAGCGGTTGCGCATCGGCGAGCCAGGGACGGTCCGGCTGAGCCTGATCCCGCAATTGACGGAGGGTCCAACGCCGGAGGGGGGCTACAGCCTTGTGGCAGTCGCCAGACTCCGGGGACCAGGGATGATCGTGTCCCCGTCGGGGGCGAGGGGCGAGCCCCTCTCGCCGGGGCTGGCGACGGTGTTCGAGTGGCAGGTCCTCGCGCTCCGCCCGGGTGGGGCGGCGGTGACGCTGGCGCTGGGTGCGCGTTTCGTGCCTGCCGAGGGGGGTGAGGCGATCGAGGTTCCTGTCTGGGCGCGGACGTTTGAGCTACAAGCTATGGGGCTGGGGAGCCTGTCGGCGGCAAACGCCCGCTGGCTGGCGCTGGGCGGGATGGTGGCCGGTCTGGCCCTCTCGGGCCTCTTCCGGAAGGAGTGGCAGGTTTGGCTGGCAAGGAGAACGCGTCGCACAACGCACTCAGCATTGTGAGCTTCGTCCTGGGACCGGTGCAGACGAACTCCTACCTGGTAGCCGATCCGGCCACCGGAGACTCGGTCGTCATTGATCCGGCCTGGAGTGGCGAGCTCATCGTGGAGGAGGCGTCTCGGCGAGGATGGCAGATCCGGGAGATCTGGCTGACCCATGCCCACTTTGATCATTTTGGCGGCGCGGCTGCCGTGGCCGCGGCCAGCGGGGCATCGGTGGCGCTGCACCGTGAGGATCTGCCCCTCTGGCGTGCCGCCGGTGGTGCTGCCTCCTTCGGCTTCCAGGCCTTCGATCCAGGCCCGGAACCCAGCCTCTGGCTGAGCCACGGCATGAAGCTTCAGCTTGGCAGCCAAAGCCTCGAAGTCAGGCACACCCCAGGCCACAGCCCGGGCCACGTCATTTTCACCTCCGACAATGCCGGGCTGGTCTTCTCCGGGGACCTGATCTTCATGGCCGGCGTCGGCCGCGCTGACCTGCCTGGCGGCGACTGGGGGAAGCTGATGGCCAGCATCGAGTCCGAGATCCTTACACTTCCCGATGAGACGCGCTTGCTTTCCGGCCATGGGCCGGAAACGACCGTGGGTCGCGAACGGCGCAGCAATCCGTTCATCAGAGAAGGGATCATCTAGGAGTGTGATGAAGAAGCCCTGCTTCATGGAAGGAATCCGCACGTGAGGTTCTCTTCTGCGAGCAAGGCGGTTCTTCATCATCCTGCTGGGGCCGCGAAATTCGGGGGAAGGGAGCCTGAGGTCGGGGCAGCGCCCGGGCCTGGGCGGTAATCCGGGCACCCCTGAGCCTTTGCGAGGAGAGTCCGATGTTCGCTTGGGATGAGCTACTGGTTCCAGCCCTGCTCGGCATCGCCATCTCGGCTCTCATCGGCGTGGGCGTGGCGCTGCCCGTAGTCCTCCTCGGCGGCCGGCGAGCCTTTCCCCAGGCCGCTCCGGGCTGTCTGGCCCTCGCCGTGGGCGTCGGCCTCATCGCGTTCTTGATCGCCTTCCTGGGGATCACGCGCTTCCTGGCGATGGTGCCCGTCACCTACGTGACAGGTGTCGGGGGGATGGAGCTGACGGGCGTGGAGGACCCGGAGGGGATCATCACCCGGGAAGCGTGGTATCGGGAACTGATGCCGCCCTTTGACCCAGACGCCTGTTATTCGGGAAGCCAAGCGGCGTGTGACTTCGTCGATTGGCTTGGCATCGAGGAATCGTTGGGACTATCCTGGATGGGGTACCTTGCCAAGCTGGGCATCGCGGGAGTAGCACCCGCGGCCAGCGCGTGCGTCATGTACCTGGCGTCGAAACGCTCCCGTGCCCCGTCGAGGCTTCCACCCCACCTTCCTGACACA
>CAZEMA010000071.1:0-3381 GCA_964513155.1 uncultured Anaerolineaceae bacterium | reverse complement strand
AGAGACTGAACGCGACCTGACGACCCCGGAGGGGAGTCTAGGATCCTGCCGTCTGTGGCGGGGGCGACTACTGCTGCTGCAACCAGCCGATCCAGTCGCGCACCTGCCCGGAAGGCTCCAGGGGAGCAGTGGCCAGGACGGTGAGCCGCAGCGGATAGCGACCGTCGGCGATCGTCGAGGCGCCTGGCAGAATCCCATCGATGCGTGCTACGCGAATCTCTTCGGTCACCTGCGATAGCGGCAGGTAGCCAATCGCCCCTGCATCTTCCGCCACCAGTGAGAGGACCGCCGCCGGGTTCGGCGCGAGGAGGGCCGAGGACGACACGGGCGATTCGAGCATGACCATCCCCTCGAACCGCAGACGCAGGCTGTCACCGGGAAGAGGGACAACAGGCTGGACGGCAGCCGATACGCCCCCCAACGCCTCCCATGAGCGGACACGCCCGCTGAATAGATCGGCCAGGTCCTGCAGGCGATAGGACCGGACCGAGTTCGATGGATGGACGACGACGGCGATGGCGTCCTCTGCGACCGGTGCGGCGAACCAGCCCTCAGGTGGCTCGAGGACGGTCAGCATGGCGACGACCTCCCCGGCCTGGGATTCCTCAAGAGCCGCTTCCTCCTGAAGAACCTCCAGGTCGAAATCCGGGGGCCCGTAGGCCTCAGAGTATGCCTCGAGCCATGCGGCGGCCGTTTCTTCCAAGCCGGGAGGCACGGCCAGGCGCGGAGCCAAAGGGGGTGGCGTTGGCGAGGGCGGCGCGGCGCAGGAGGTCAGTGCCAGAACCAGAAGCGGGATCCCAAGGGGGTGGAGCAAGCGAGACCGGCGCGTTCTAGCCACGGAGCCAGCTCAGCAGCAAGCCGGCCAGGCCGGCCAGGAGGCAGTACACGGCGAACGGCGTCAGCGGGCGGCGGGCAAGGTAGGCCAGCAGCCAACGGATTGCCAGATAGCCGACGACGCCCGCTGTGACAAAGCCGACCAACAGCGGCGCCGCCAGGGTGAGGGCCTGGCCCGTGGCTGCCAGATCGCGGGTGGCGACCAGGGCCGCCCCCAGGAACACCGGCACAGACATCAGGAAGGAGAGGCGCGCCGCCTCGGGGCGGTGCAGCCCTCGGCCAAGGCCGCTGGCCATGGTCGCACCCGAACGCGAGACACCGGGCAGGAGTGCGAGCGCCTGCGCCAGTCCGACCCATAGGGCGTCGGTCACGGTTAGTGAAAGCAAGTCGCGTCGGGGGCGGCCCAGACGTTCGCTCGCGTAGAGCAGGGCGGCGGTGAGAAGCAAGAAGGCAGAGACGGCGGCGGGACTGGCGAAGGCGCGCTCCACCGCATCCTTGAAGAGGACTCCGGCGAGAGCGGCAGGAACGGTGGCGACGGCAATCAGCCAGGCGAGCCGGGCTTCAGCGGTTGCGAGGGGGTGGCGCTGCACCAGGCCGGCGAACGCTGCCCGGACCAGGCTCACCAGGTCCCGCCAGAAGAAGGCGATCACTGCCGCAAGGGTCCCCAGCTGCACCAGGACGTCGAAGACAAACGCGACTCGGGGGTCAAACCGCCAGCCCAGGAGCCAGGGGACGAGGACCAGGTGGCCGGATGAAGAGATGGGCAGGAACTCCGTCGCCCCCTGGACGATCCCAAGGACAAACGCCTGGAGGAGAGTCACAGGAACCTCACACGGCGAGTGCATCCCGCAGGTTGCCGCCTCGCTATGAGTGCCGGGGCTGCGTCAGACTTCGGACCCTTGCGGGAAGGCTTCCTCACCAATGAATCAGAACCCATCCTCGGAGACCTCCGCATCCTCAAGGTGCTTGCGGTAAGCGGCGCGGAACTCGCCGGCGAAAGATTGTAACCTACCCTCGACCACGGCCTGGCGCAGATCAGCCGCCAGCGTGATGAGCGTGTGCAGATTGTGAATCGAAAGGAGGGTCGCGACGAGCATCTCGCCGGCGATCGCCAGGTGGCGAAGGTAGGCGCGACTGAACGTCCGGCAGGTGTAGCAGGTGCAATCAGGATCAAGGGGTCCGTGGTCATCGGTGTGGGCCGCGGCGCGCAGGTTGAGCCGGCCGCGGCGGGTGAGAGCGGCGTGGTTGCGGGCCATGCGGGTGGGCAGGACGCAGTCGTAGATGTCAATGCCGCGCAGCACGCCTTCGACCAGGTCCTCGGGCGAGCCGACGCCCATCAGATAGCGGGGAGCATCCCCTGGCAGCGACAGGTCGAGCGCATCCAAGGTGGCGTGCATCTCTTCCTTGGTCTCGCCAACCGACAGGCCGCCGATGGCGATGCCCGGGAAACCCAGCGAGGCGATGAACTGTGCAGATTGCTGGCGCAGGTCGGGGAAGATGCCACCCTGGACGATCCCGAACAGGGCCTGGTCGTCTCGCGTCTTGGCCGCCAGGCAGCGCTTGGCCCAGGCGTGGGTTCGGGCGAGAGCCTCCTCGTTGTAGGCGCGGTCATGGGGAGGGGGGCACTCGTCGAAGGCCATGATGATGTCGGCCCCCAGGTTTTCCTGGATGGCAATGGACTTCTCCGGCGTGAACCGGTGGAGCGAGCCGTCCAGGTGGGAGCGGAAAGTCACACCGTCGGCATCGACCTGGCGGGTGCCCGAGAGGGAGAAGACCTGGAAGCCGCCCGAGTCGGTCAGGATGGGGCGGCTCCAGGCCATGAAATCGTGGAGCCCGCCATGGGCAGCGATGCGTTCGTCGCCCGGGCGGAGGTAGAGGTGATAGGTGTTGGCTACGACCAGCGTGGCGCCGAGCGCCTCGAGCTGGTCCGGCGTGAGGGCTTTGACGGTGGCCTGGGTGCCGACAGGGGCAAACACCGGCGTACGGAGCTCGCCATGCGGCGTCTGAAAGACCCCGGCCCGCCCCCGGCCGTCACGAGCTTCTAGGCGGAACGAGAAGCCATACATCCCTAGAGATTCCAGAAGAGGTGCAGTCCGAGCAGACACACCAGCAAGATGATGAGGGTGAGCGGCCCTCCCACGCGCAAGTAGTCCCGAACCGTATACCCGCCCGACCCCATCACCAGCGTGTTCACCGGATGTCCCAACGGTGTCAGGAAAGCCAAGGAGGAGCCCAGTGCCACGGCCATCGCTAGGCTCCGCGGATCGGCCCCGCTGGACTGGGCCAGCGCCAATCCGACCGGGGCAAGCATGATGGGGACCGCGGCTTGGCCGGCGATCAGCTGGTTGAGGACCGCCGCAACCAGAAGCAGGATGCCGGCTGCCGCGAGGGTGCCGGCCCCGGCTGACAGTTGGGCGAGGCCATCAGCGATCCGGCCTGCCAAGCCGGTGGAGGCAATGGCCGTGCCGAGAGGCCACATCCCGGCGATCAGGAACACTGACTTCCACTCGACAGAACGGTAGGCATCATCCATCGAGAGGCATCCCG
>CAZEMA010000070.1:6619-12858 GCA_964513155.1 uncultured Anaerolineaceae bacterium | reverse complement strand
CGCGCTCCGCGGTGTCATCGGTAACCAGGCCACCGCGGCTTTCGTCCGCATCCATCCGGTCCTCGGCCGCCGACAGTTCGGCAGGGGTCGCCCGGCGGGCGATCGCCCACTTGCCGCAGTGCGGGCAACGCTCCAGCCTGCCGATCAGCATGTTGGGTGCGAAGAAGTGACGGCGGTAGGGGAAGCCGCAGCGCGCACAGACTGCCGCCCCCTCGAAGCCGTAGTCGCCTCGGCGCATTGGCTTGCCGCGCCCCATCAGGGCGGGGAGCACCGTGCCTGCCAGCGCGACCACAAGCGCCAGCCCGAGGACCGGGATGGCGATTCGTCCGACGGCCGCCCAGCCTTCGTCGGAAGTGACAAACGTGTATGTGCGTACCTGGGTGGCAAATGCCTGCCCAGCGGCGTTGTAGCCGACCGCAGATAGGCTGTGCTCTCCCAGGGAATAGGCGTTCGTGTTGAACTGGTAGCGAAACGGCGCCTCTGTGTCCGTGCTCACGACTTGACCGTCGACCTGGAACTCCACCCGAGCCAAGTCTTCGCGATCGACGGACATGGTAAACAGGCCCTGGATTCGGCTGCCGCCTCCGTAGCCGAAGTCGCGGCTCAGGTGAAGAAGCAGCGGCGTCTCGGTCGCCTGCGCTGAAGCCGGGACGACCATCAGGGCCAGAGCCAAGAGGCAAAGGACGACAGATTGCGGTTTCATCACGGATTCCCTGTCACTTCCAGCGCGTCAGGATGCTTTCCCGCTGGAACAGCCTCAAAGCGATCCAGAACAGCAAGCTATCGATGACGATTAGACTGGCGGCCATCCACAATATCAATGTCTCATTGATGAGGACCAGGCCCGTGATCTGGCCGAAGAACATCAAGAGTAGAGGCAGGATCACCAGGACAGAGAGCTGTTCCGCGACCCGCGGATCGCTGACGCGCGACGAGACCATGACCGCCACGCTCACGGCGGCAATTGCCAGCAGCGGCCCGACGAGAAACACAGCCATCAGCCATAGCGGGTCAAACAACCGGGCGACCACCGCCGGCCCGATGGAAAGGATCAGCGCGCCGCCGGCGAAGATCATGAAAGCCCCCCAGGTAGCCAGGATGGCGGGTATCGCCGCGCCGGCTGCTTTCCCCACTAGCAGCTCGAAGGTGGTGACCGGCGTCGCCAGGAGCGGCTCCAGCGTGCGGGTGGTCTTCTCCCCCACGATGCTGTACGAGGCGATGGTCGCCGGGATCGCCAGAGGCAGGATCATGAACAGCAGCAGGAACGTGCTGATGAAGAAGTATTGCCCGCACTCGGCGCCGCTCAGGCTTCCGCACAGCTGGGCGAAGCCTGCGGGCATGTCGGCTGCGGTTAACCCGCTCAGGTCCCCCGACGAGCGAATCGAAGACAGGACGATCAGTGGCAACGCAGTAAGCATCAGCGGCAGGAACGCCACCGAGAAGAAGACCATTCGATTCTTGAACACCTCCGACCATTCTTTCCGCACGATGACCCAGATCTTATGCATCGGTCGTCTCCCCTTGCCTCACCGCGTCCACCCGGGGACTCGATAGGCGCCTGCTTCCGATCCGATCCCCGCCTCCACCTGCGCAGGTTCCCGGTTGATCGGCCGTCTGTCCCTTCCACCACCCAAGCCGCCTTGATCCCGGTCTAAAGCAGTTGTGTTATGTCAACTAAATGGCCCTCTCCGCTTCGTTCCCCATGAGCTGCAGGTACACATCCTCGAGCGTCCGCCGCAGCTCGCCGACGAACTGCACCTCCGCCCCCGCCTCAACCAGCGTGCGCACAAGCGTCGGATTGTGCACCTCGGGATCGTCGAGCCGCACCAAGAGCTTGTTGTCCGCGACCGTGACCGAGTGGACAAAGTCGAATCCCTTGACCCGCTCAGGCAGGGCCGACTCCATGCGCCTGAGATGGAAGACCGTTGTCCGCCCATACAGCTGGCGCCGGAGCGCCGCGGGGGTATCGAGTGCCAGGAGACGACTGTTGAAGATCGCGATCCGGTCACACAGCCGGTCGGCCTCGTCCAGGTTGTGAGTGCACAGGAAGATCGTCCGGCCTTCCCTCTTCAAGCTGGCGATGAAGTCGCGCACCAGGTGCGCCGCCTCGGGATCCAGGCCGCTGGTTGGCTCGTCGAGAAAGAGCACCCGCGGCTCGTGGAGCAGCGCCCGGGCGATGGCCAGCTTCTGCCGCATTCCCTTCGAGAATGTGCCGGCTGCCTCGCTTCGCCTCTCCCACAATCCCAGGAGGCGCAGGTAGCGCTCGACTTGCCCGGGCACGTCCTCGACCTCGTAGAGCTGGGCGAAGAAGCCCAGGTTCCGCTCGGCGCTCAATTGGTCGTACAGGCCGGGCGTCTCGGTCAGGATACCCACTTGGCGCCGGATCTCGTGGTCCTGCTTGCCAAGTTCGAGGCCCGCTACCCAGGCTTTGCCCGAGGTCGGGCCGATGAGGGCGCTCAACATGCGCAGCGTCGTCGTCTTGCCCGCAGCGTTGGGGCCGAGAAAACCGAACACCTCGCCATCCTTCACCTTGAGCGTCAGGCGGTCGACGGCCAGAGTCTTGTCAAAACGTTTGGTCAGTTCCTCAGTGGTGATCATAGGCTCCTAACCACGGACTCCTCAGATGACAACGCTAGCGATTGTACCCGTTCATCCTCCTTCTCGAAGGCACCAGCCCGACGGGTCGCCTTTCCACTCATGGAGCCCCGAGCCAGCACCGACTCCGACTTCCGGCAGGCCCTCCGGACATCCCAGGCAGCGTAAGGCCTCGCGCTTGCATCACCCATGCCGACCTATATCTACGTGACTCCTGGCAGAACAAGAATCGCCAGGACAGCCTCATACGCAGCCGCTGCCCCGAGAACCAGAACGACCAGCAGGTACAGCCGCGCCGTGATCCGCAGCCCGGCCACGAACGCCTGCCGGCGAGTGGGCGCTCCGACCCGCTGCGGGAAGAGGAAGGCCATCCCTTGCAGGTAAGCAGCCAGCATCGCCAGGACGTAGCCCTCCCCTTCCAGAAACAGCAGCAAGAGTGTCGCCGCGGCTCCGAGCAGGGCCACCCCTCCTCCCGGTATCCCTTCCGGCGAGAACAAGACCCCCCAGGCCATGGCCCGGAAGACACCGACCAGCAGTCCGGAGAATGGCACGATCAGCGACGGAAGCGTGATCTCTACCAGGCTCCCCAACAAAGCGTTGACCGCCAGGATGGCCAAGGCGGCGGCCAAGACAAAGACAGGGTTGCGGGCCTCGACCTGAGCCGAGAACCAGCCTCCCGTCCTTGCGTCTACGAGATCCTGTAGGGCGACAAGTTCGTTCCCGATCGTATCGGTGAGCTCCACCTGCCTCGGCCGGTTGATGGCGGCATAGACCATCCCGCCGATGACCAGGCCGAAGTAAACAACGTTCATCACGACGAAGGCGGCCCAATGCTTCCGCAGGGTCTCAAGCGATCTCCGAATCGCTCCCATTGGTGAACCCTCCTCGTCTCGAATCCGCGTTCGGGGCTCGCCCTGCCACGCGACCCTCAGCGCCTCAAGCCCATAGCCGGGACCAGATCCAGACGGCGCCTCTCCATCAACCGGTGAACCGGCTGTCGTCCAGCTTGTCTGGCGTGGCCTCTGGCGCGGCGGCCATGCCAGCTCCGGTGCGAGGCGCAGGCAGCGGGGCCTCCACGACAGGCGCCGGCTCGGGTTCGGGTGTCCGCAATCCGAAGACCAGGCCCACGCTCCCCAGCGCCAAGACCGCCACGAGGCCCTCCATGATGTACGCACCCCAGGTGGGGAGGGCAAAGATCGCGACGGCGTCGACCAGCGCGTGCCACACGATCGCGGCCAGCAGCCAAAGGACGTTGCGGCGGGTGAAGGCCTGAAGCACCATGACCGCCATGCTCACCTGGAGGCACAGCGCCCCGACTCTCTCGAAGGCACCCATCAGCGCGTCGTACCACGGCATGGCCCAGTAGGCGGCCACCTGTGAGCGTGCCAGCTCCACTTGCTCCGGCGGGAAGACGGTCGCCAGATCAACCCCGCGCAGCGCCATGACCTGCACGAAGCCATAGGTCGCAAGCATCCCCAGCAGGATGGCCTCGACACCGCCGTGGCCGGTGCCGAACATCAATGCCTGGCTCCAGGAGCGCTCTTTCTTCAGCCAGAAGCGATAGACCAGGTAGCGTGCCCCCTCCTCGAAGACCCCTGCGGAGAGCCCGGCCAGGATCGCCACGATGGCCAGCGGCATCCCTTGCTGCGCCTGCGTCACACCCAAGCGGTCGAACGCCGCCGCCAGGACGTAGTTGTTGAAGGGAATGTGGAGCACCTGGGACCCAAGGAACGTCAGGCCTCCGACCAAGAACAGTCGCCAGGTCACCCTCAGCCGCCGGGCCAGGAAGATCCCCAAGGCCAGCGGCATGGCTATCATCAGGATTCCGTTGAGGGCGTGAACAACGACATCCACAGGGCCACCTCCTCCCACCGGGGTCCGGGACCCAACTCGAGCTTGCGCGAAGGTCTACAGTTCCTGTCGGCGGAAGGCCAACCAGGCGACGGCGAGGGCGGCCAGGATTAACCCTCCCGATGCCGCCAGCGCCCGCCAGGCGGGCTCGGACTGGCTGCCCAAAGCGAGGCCTCGTCCCCAGCCAATCAGCGACGCCGGCAGGTACGGGTCCAATGGCGGCAAGGCCCCCAGCAATCCGAAGACGATCAGCGAGGCGAAGGCCATGCCCGCCGCGGCCAGTTGCGACCTGGCCAGCGTGCTGGCCAGAAGTGTGATGGACACAAACACCAGGAGATAGAGCAGGATCAGCCCGTTCGCGGCCAAGAAGCGCCCCACCGGCAGCCATTCGAAGAAGAGCCCGGTGTAGTAGTAGCCGCCTGCCGCCGCCAACAGCATCCCGGCAGCAAACACCGAGCCGTAACTGACCAGCTTGGCTACCAGGAATGCCGCCCGCGAGACCGGCTTGCTCAGCGTGATCTCCGCCGTCCCGGTCGTCTTCTCCCCCACGACGGCCGCCATCGGAACCAGAAGCGCCAGAATCACACCGAACTGGACGATGTTATCCATGTACTCGCCCACGGCCATGGTCACATCGGGCGTCGGCATCACCGCCGCCAGCCCTTCCGGCACACCGGGCATACTGGACAAGAGGACGGGCAGGTACTTGGTCGAGAGCGGCCCCAATAGGCCGAAAGCGGTCAGCACCGCCACCACGATCAGTAAGCGCGAGCTGCGCCACTGCTCCTGCATTTCCTTCCACAAGAGCGTTGACATGGGCTACTCCACCAGCCGCAAGAAGACGTCTTCGAGGCTTGGCCGGGCGATCTCGTACCGGACGACGGTCATTCCCGACGCCAGGACCAGCCGCTGCAGCTCCGCTCTCGCCAGACCCGACCCATCCAGCCGGACCCGGACGTGGGATCCACTCACTTCCACACCAACCACGTTTGGCTCCTCTGTCGCTTTCTGCGCCCAGGCAGCCACCGCCTGAGGTGTCGCTTCGAACTCAACCTCGTACACGGGCACGGCATAGCGGCTCAGCAACGCCTCCCGTTCCTCGAGCGCGACCAGCCGCCCGTGGTTGAGGACGCCAATCGTGTCGCACACCCGCTCGACGTCGTCCAAGATATGGGTGCTCATGAAGACCGTGGCTTCAGCCTTAAGCTGCCCGATCAGCTCGAGCATATCCCGGCGGCCGCCGGGGTCAAGGGCACTAACCGGTTCGTCGAGCAGCAGCACCTGCGGGTGGTTCATGAGGGCTTGGGCCAAGCCCAGGCGTTGGCGCATCCCCCGGCTGAAACCCGCAATGCGGCGCCGCGCCGCCTCCTGCAACCCCACGCGCTCCAGCAACTCGTCCGCCCGAGCGGCGGCCGCTCTTGGCGGCATCCCGAACAAGCCGCCGACGAATCTGGCCAGGAACTCGCGGGCTGACATCCAGGTGTAGAACCGGGGTTCCTCGGGCAGGTACCCGGTCACCTCCCGGGCCCGGCTCTCCGGCGAGACCGGCTCCTCTGTCACCCAGGCCTGCCCTCCTGTCGGGCGGGTCAGCCCGGCCAGGATCTTCAGCGTCGTCGTCTTGCCGGCGCCGTTCGGCCCCAGAAAGCCAAACACCGTCCCGGGCTCAACCGCCAGGTCAAGCCCATCCAGCGCCTTGACCGTGCCGTACGTCTTGCGCAAACCTTCCACTCGGAGGGCCTTCACACTTCCTCCCGTCCGATCAGGAAGTAGGCCACCGGCCCGATGATCGAGAA
>CAZEMA010000070.1:0-6519 GCA_964513155.1 uncultured Anaerolineaceae bacterium | reverse complement strand
CCTGTTTCACGTGAAACATACTTGCTCAAGGGTGTCCGGCCTTCGATCCTCCCCCGTCGGCCCCTGCCGGAACAGGCTCCCTTGGCCAGTTCCATCTACATCCGGAACAGCACCCGCTCCCGGCCAAACTGCCAGATCGCCAGCCCAATGGCCAGCGCCGCATAGACCACCGAAGAGGCTCCCATCACCGCAAACGCCGCTGTACTGATTTGCCCCTGCAAGATGTCCCGCAGCACCACAAGGGTGCTCCAGATCGGGATGGCGAATGCCCCGAGGCTGGGAGAGTAATCGGGCAAGACCATCACCGCCATCGCCGGCAGTAGCACAATGAACTGAAGCGGCACAATGTAGTTCTGGGCCTCCTTGAAGCTGCGGGCCGTCAAACAGACTGCCATTTCCAGAGCGCTGAACATCAGTACGATCGGCAAGGCCGCCAGAAGAATCAGCAGAGCAGATCGCGGGTCCACCTGGACTGCGAACCCCGAGCCTTGGCCGGCACCTACCGGCGGGAAAAGGGCCACCGACACCAACATGCTGCCCACAGCCAGGATCAAGGCGATGAGCGAGGTTGTGATGACAGCCAGGAGCTTGCCTAGGACCACCTGCAACCGGACGGCAGGTGTGGCCAGGAGGGGCTCCAGCGTCAGGCGCTCCTTCTCCCCGGCCGTCACATCGATCGCAGTATACATCCCGCCCACCAGCGACCACAGGACGATGAACATCGGAAGCATCATCGCCAGGAAGGCTCCGCCCATTTGCTGCGGATTGGCCACGTTTACGCTGACGATCTCAACCGGCGACAACAGCGCGGGGTCCAACCCCCGCGCCCGCAGACGCTCCGCCACGACGTTCCCGGCGTAGGCCTGCACCAGCCCTTGCACCCGGCTGGATTGGGAGCCGTAGGTGAGTTTGGCCTCATCGGCCAACACTCTCACTTCCGATGACCCGCCCTGCGCCAATCGTTCCTCGAAACCCACCGGCACGATCAGCCCGACCTCGGCCTCCTTGGCCCGAACCGCCGCCTCGGGATCCCCTACCTCGATCAGTTCCACTTCCCCGCTCGCCCGCAGAAAGTCCATGAGCTGGGGCCCGTTCTCCGCCCCCGCCACCGCCACGCGCACCTGGGATGCCTGCGCCGACGCCATCTGTCGCTGGATGAGCTTCTGCGGGAGCAGCACGAAGAGCGGCATCAGCAGGACCGGCCCGAAGACCATTGCCAACAGGGTACGCCGGTCCCGGAACGTGTCGAGCAACTCCTTCAACCAAACAACCAGCGTGTTCATTGGTCCCCCTGCGCTGCCTCTTCCCCCAAGAGTTGGACAAACGCCCCCTCCAGGGAAGCCTCTCCCGTCTGTCGCACCAGCTCTTCGGGGCTGCCGCAGGCGATGATGCGGCCGCGTTGGATGATCGCCAGCCGGGTGCACAGCCGCTCGGCTTCCCCCAGAATGTGGGTCGAAAGGATCAGGCACCGGCCCTCGTCCCGGAAGCGGGCGATCAGATCGCGAACGCAGCGGGCGCTCATCACATCCAGCCCAGCCGTCGGCTCATCCAGCAGAAGATGGTGGGGGTTGTGGACCAGGGCTCTGCCCAGAGCCACTTTCTGCTTCATCCCCTTCGAGAAGGGCTCACAGCGGCGGTCTGCATACTCCTCGATCTCCAGAAGGGCAACCACCTCCTCGATCCGCTTCTCGAGACTCTCTCCCGCCAGCCCGTGCAGCCTGCCGAAGTAGCGCAGGTGCTCGCGCGGGGTCAACCGGCCGTAGAGACCCCAGTACTCCGGCAACACGCCCAGCGTCGCCCGCACGGCTGCGGGGTCGGTCAACAGATCGTACCCGCCGACCTTCGCCGACCCCGCCGTCGGCCGCAGCACGGTCGCCAGCAACCGCAGCGTCGTCGTCTTGCCCGCTCCGTTAGGGCCGAGCAGCCCAAGCACCTCGCCTTCGCGGGCGGCGAAGGTCACCCCATCCACCGCTCGCACCCCATTGAAATGCTTCGCCAATCCCTCTACATCGATCATGCAATCTCCCCAGCCTCCTACGGCTTCCTCAGGGAACCCTCAACAGTCATTAGCAGGGTGATGAAGAACCGCCCTGCCCAAGACAGGAAGCAGGGCTTTCTCTTCACACTCCTAGGTGCCCCAGCTATCGGGACGCGAGCGTCGCCGGCGGGTTGAGTCGGTCAGCGGCCGCTTGGCCACGATTGACATCTTGTTGGTGGACTCCAAGCTTCGGACAGCCACCACCTCCCAGCCCTCTTCTCCCCATTCGTTCAGGGTGCCCTCGACATCCTCATCCTTGGGCCCTCGGAGGGCCGAGCCAAACGTCTGGACACGGTACTCCCACTCCTGCATCTCCACCATGGCTTATTTCCCCTCCGAGCCGACGCTCTTCGCCAGGGAAACCATCCCGCTGAGCCCGCCCAGGTTCATGGTGTCCACGGCACTGGAGGGAACAATCACCAGGGCGCCCTTCTCCTTGAGGCCTTCGAAGAGCATGTTCATCGCCCGCAGGTGCAGCGCCGTGGGATTGTCGCGATAAGCCACCGAGGCATCGGCAAAGGATTGGGCGATCTGCTTCTCCGACTCGCCCAGGATCACGCGTGCTTGCCGCTCCCGCTCGGCCTGCGCCTGCCGGCTCATGGCGTCTTCGAGGTCCTGGGGGATGACCACATCCCGGATCTCGACCGACTGGACCGTGACACCCCAGGGCGTCGTCCGCTCGTCGATGATTCTTTGCAGATCCTGGTCCATGCGCGCACGACCGACCAGAATGTCGGCCAGGTTCATCTGACCGATGACCTCGCGCAGCGCCGTCTGCGCCGCCCAGGCGATCGCCACACGATAGTCCTCGACCTCGAGTGCCGCCTTCTCAGCATCCCAGACCAGCCAGAACAAGACGGCATCGACGTCCACCGGGACGGTATCCTTGGTCAGCGTCTTCTCGGCGCTGAAGGGGGTGACCATCACCCGGTGGTCGATCCAGATCGGGACCCGGTCGATGACCGGCACAATCCAGAACAGACCGGGGCCGCGCAGGCCGATGAAGCGGCCAAACCGCAGGACGACCGCCTTCTCCCATTGATCGGCGATCTTCAGGCCGAAGAGAATCCACAGGGACACGATGCCAAAGCCCCCGATGACAAGGGCCATCCACAGGGTTGAAACGCCCATCCAGCTCATCCACACCGCCAGCAGGACGGCGGTCAAGTTCAGGAGCACCCAGATGGCAATCGCCACGCTGGGGATCCGTCCGCCTGAGGTCGTCGAGGCCGTCGAAACCGCCATCCTCGATTCAACGGTTAGAGACTTCGCTCGCCTTGCCATTCATTCCTCCTCTTGCTGGACCGGCTTCTCTGCCGCGTCCTCTTGATCCTCTGGCGGGGTTCCCGCCGCCCGCCAACGTTTGATCATGCGCCGGCTCGTTTCTTCCACGTCATCGGGCCCGAAACCCTGGCGCGCCGCGTCCGCCAAGAAGGACCGGACGAGCGCTTCCACAGCGGCATGATGGAGACCTTCCACCCGTTCAGCATGGGCCTTCTCCAGGACGTATGTCCCGCGCCCTTGCTGGGTCGAGATCAGCCCTGCCTCATCCAGCAGCCGGTAGGCGCGGGCAACCGTGTTGAAGTTCACCCGCAGGTCAGCCGCCAGTTGCCGCACCGTCGGCAGCTGGTCGCCCGGTCTGAGCTCGCCGCTGGCGACCTGATACTCGATCCGCTCGATGATCTGCAGGTAGATCGGGACATGACTTCGGAAATCGAGTTCAAGCCACATGGTGAATTGACCTAATTGTCTAATTGTCCCATAGTCTCATTGTCGCATTGTATCTTTGTACCAATTGTATGCCGGATTGGCGATTTGTCAAGAGGAGGCGCTGAAGCGTCAGCGCGAGAGCAAGCAACCGGCCCGAATCCCTTCAGCGCCCCTTGAATCCGCCGACGGAGCCCCTGTTCCCCCCATCGCCCGATGCGTCGCCTGTGCTGGCCCCGCCAATCGTCGCGTCGGAATCCGGCCTCACCCAGCACCGATCGCCGGAGATGCCGCCCTTCCTCCACGCGCGGGTGGCCTCCCTCCACGTTGTGTCCCCGCCGGCCCCGTCGCCGGTTCCCTTAAGAAAGTGGCTCTATACCCCGCATGGTAGAATCGCCTCAGAAAGCCCAATTGATCGGAGGCAAGCGTGGAGAAGCAGGTTGGCACCTTCGCGGTGAAGAAGGGGTTGGCCCAGATGCTCAAGGGCGGCGTCATCATGGATGTGGTGACGGCCGAGCATGCCCGCATCGCCGAAGACGCCGGTGCGGTCGCCGTCATGGCGCTCGAGCGCGTCCCCGCCGACATCCGCGCCCATGGTGGCGTGGCCCGCATGAGCGATCCCGCGCTCATCCTGCAGATCATGGAGACGGTCTCCATCCCAGTCATGGCCAAGTGCCGGATCGGCCATTTCGTCGAGGCCCAGGTGTTGGAGGCCATCGGCGTCGACTACATCGACGAGTCCGAGGTCCTCACCCCCGCCGACGAGGCTCACCACATCGACAAGCATCCCTTCAAGGTTCCCTTCGTCTGTGGCTGCCGCAACCTGGGCGAGGCCTTGCGCCGGATCGGCGAGGGCGCGGCCATGATTCGCACCAAGGGCGAGGCCGGCACCGGCGACGTGGTCGAGGCGGTGCGTCATGCCCGGTGCGTCCTGGGCGAGATTCGGCGTCTCCAGAACATGCCCGGCGAGGAACTGATGGCATTCGCCAAGGAGATCGGCGCGCCGTACGAGCTGGTCAAGGAGACTCGGGAGCTCGGCCGCATGCCCGTGGTCAACTTCGCTGCCGGTGGCATTGCCACCCCGGCCGACGCGGCGCTCATGATGCAGATCGGCGTCGACGGCGTTTTCGTCGGTTCGGGTATCTTCAAGTCGGGCGACCCCGCCCGCCGGGCCAAAGCCATCGTCGAGGCCACCACGCACTACAACGATCCCAAGATCATCGCCGAGGTGAGCAAAGGGTTGGGCGAGGCGATGGTCGGCATCGGCGTCGCCCAACTGCCCGAGACCGAGCGCCTGGCCGTGCGCGGCTGGTAGCCGCCCTGGCCGCGCTCGAATCCACCAGGCCCCTATGACCGACGCAGCATGGACACGCCTCCGCCGCGCCGACCGGGCGATGCGCGACCCGGACGACATCGAAGCCCTGCTCCGGCGCGGCCGCTTCGGCTACACAGCCACGACCTCCGGCGATCAGCCTTTCCTTCACCCGACGACGTTCTGGTATGACCAGAAGGCGCGCCGGATCTACTTCCACGGCGCCCGCCAGGGGCGTACCCTCCAGAACGTAACCCGGAACCCGCGGGTTTGTTTTGGAGTGGCCGAGATGGGCCGGCTGCTCGCAGCCGAGTCGGCCTGTGACTTCAGCCTCGAATACGCCAGCGTCTCCGTCTTCGGCCGGGTCCGGCTGGTCGAAGAGGAGGCCGAGAAGCGCCACGGCCTGCAAGGTCTGCTCGACAAGTACTTCCCCGAACTCCAGCCCGTCAAGGACTATTCCCCGATCACCGAGGCTCAGCTTTCCGGGACGACGGTCTATGCCATCGAGGTCGAAACCTGGAGCGGAAAACAGAAGGTGGCACCGGCGTGAACATCGGTGTGCTGGCGCTCCAAGGCGACTTCCTCGAACATATCACCATGCTGGATAGTCTGGGCGTGCAGACCCGGGAGGTCCGCCTGCCCGGCCAGCTCGAAGGGCTAGATGGCCTGATCATCCCCGGCGGCGAGTCGACCACCATCGGCAAGCTGGCGACGACCTACGAGCTGATGGAGCCGTTGCGGCGCTTCGGCCGCGAGCGCGCCCTATGGGGCACCTGCGCCGGGGCGATCTTCCTCTCCCGCGATGCGCGCCGCGAACAGCCGTTGCTGGGGCTGATGGACATCACCGTCGAGCGCAATGCTTTCGGTCGTCAAGTGGAAAGCTTCATCATCGACCTGCCCATCCCGGCGCTGGCCGAGGACCCCGACCGACCGTTCCCGGCCGTGTTCATCCGGGCGCCGCTGATCGAGAAGGTTGGCAAGGGCGTCGAGGCTCTGGCGTACCTGCCACCCGAAGCGAGACAGTGGGACGGCGAACGCATCGTCGCCGCCCGACAGGGCCGCCTGCTCGCGACCTCCTTCCACCCTGAGCTGACCGACGACCCCCGCTTTCACCGCTATTTCCTGAGACTGGTAGACAGCAAAGCCCAAGCCTAGCCCCCATTAGTCTCGCAGGACCACCCCATACCCAGCTGGACTCGATCCATCGGCCTCGAGCGACCCACCACATAGATGGTTACCCTCTCCACGCAAGGCGGTTTCTCATTACCATGCTAGTGTCCTGTTTCTGAAGTGCGATGAAGAAGTCCTTCGCATTTGGCGAGGCCGTCGGCCTCACCCCGTTCGCCTGTGCCTGCACCTGTGGCTGCGCCACCGGCGCAGGCACAGGTGCAGGCGGGCCGCGAGACCCCCGTTCGGGCCGCGAGCCCCGGCCCGACGGGGCGAGACGGCCGGCGGCCCGCCG
>CAZEMA010000069.1:0-12995 GCA_964513155.1 uncultured Anaerolineaceae bacterium | reverse complement strand
TCAGGATGCGCCTGGGATTGCCCGCCTTCACCATCAAGCCCTGCTCGCGCCCGACGAGGGCCATGACCACCACCGGCACGTCGGGCAGGTACTGGCGGATGTAGGGCAGGTTGTACTCGCCGGTTTCGGGATCCAAGAGGTGGCTGCCGGCGAGATGGGCCTCGCCGCGGCGCAGTGCGATCAGGCCACCCAAGCTCCCCACATTGGCGGAGGTCAAGCGGGCGCCGCGCTCGGCTAGGAACTGGGCCATCAGATCGATGGTCAGGTCGTGGGATCCGAGGACGACAATCGTCCGCTCGATCTCGGCTGGTGAGCGGTACAATCGCACGCTGACCTTCTCCCCGGCCTCGACCCCCTGCACTCCCGCAGGGATCAGGACAATCCCGTCGGCGCGCACGAGGGAGGTGATCACCCCCGCGCCGCGTGACAGCGGCGCAGCCACCACCCGATCCCCGACCCGGCCAACCGTCACCCGCAGGTACTCGTCATCGCCAGCGGAGGAATGGACCTTGCGCGTCAGGATGGCCTCGACGGTCGATGGCTCCGCCGGTTGCCTTCCCTGCCAGCAGGCGAGCAGCGGCTCGACGAAGATCTCGCCCGTGAGCGCCGCCGAGACCGGGTAGCCCGGGACGCCGATGACGGGCACTCGCCGGCCGGGGCCCACAGCAACTGAGGCCTCTGGCGTGATCTGCCCGGCGGGTTCGCTCGTTGCCGCGGCCACCATTGAGCGCACCATCCCCAGGATCACCGGATGCCCCGGCCGGACGGCCACGCCATGCACAAGCACCTCCCCTAAGGAGGCTACCGCCCCCGCGGTGAAATCCTCCGAGCCCGCCGACGAGCCGGCGCTGACCAGAACGAGGTCGTGCCTGCCCGCCGCCTCCGCCAACGCCTCCTGAATCCGCTCGAGAATGTCTGGCAGGATCGGCCATCGGGTGGCCACGCCGCCCCAACCCTCGACCTGCGCCGCCAGGACGAGTGAGTTGTACTCGATGATCTCACCGGGCTTTGGGGAGGTCCCGGGCGGGACCAACTCCGAACCCGTGGGCAGAATCGCCACGCGCGGCTTGCGCCAGACACGAACCTGGGCGTGTCCGCTGCCAGCCAATGCCCCCAGGTCGACCGGGCGCAGCTTGTGGCCGGCGGGCAAGACCAGCTCGGTGGCGACCATGTCCTCGCCCATGGCGCGGACGTGGTTCCACGGCGCGAGGGGCGCTCGGAGCCGGATGGCCTCCAGGGCGCGGCCGGCCTGGGCCTCGCCCGCGGGCTCCACCTGTTCAATGGGGACGACCGCGTCGGCCCATTCAGGCAGCGGATCGCCCGTATCCACGTAGATGGCTTCCGGGCCGAGTCGCAGCGTCACCGGGGAGCGGTCGCTGGCGCCTTCGGTCAGCGTCGCCCGCAGAGCGTATCCGTCCATGGCGGCGGCGTGGTAGCCAGGGGAGGAGGTCGAAGCCCAAACGGGCTCAGCCGTCACCCGGCCAAGGGCCTGGTCCAGAGGGACTTCTTCCGCTCCCAGCGGGCGCCATAGCCCTTCCTTCGCCAGCGCCTCGCGAAATCGGGACCACGCTTCTGGCAGAGGGATGTCGTGCAGGTAAATCGATTCCATGGTCCACCTTCGTGGTTGTCTCGCCCCTGCTTGCGCACCCGTTGTGTGCGACGGGCTAGAACTCGCGGGCTAGACGAGGGTCAACGACCTTCCCGAAGGGCACTCGGGCCCACGCCGCAAGTGCTGGGCCGGGATCGTTGCCCGATCTCGGCAGGCGGGCTTTGCGCCTACGACGGTCCGGCCTGCTCCTTCAGGTACTTCTCGCGGTTGGCGGCACGGGCTACCTTGCCGCTGCTCGTCTTGAGCAGCCAGTGCGGGTCGGCGATCTTCACGAAGCGGAGGGCGACATCCGAGCCGCGCGTGACCCGCTTGCGAATCTCATCGGCGATCCGTCGCCGCTGACCGGCATCCTCCGTGTCCGTTTCTGCCACCATGACGACGTCTTCCGTGCCGTTCTCCTCACTGAAGACGCCGAAGGCTACAACCCTGCCGGGATGCACGCCGGGCACCTGGCTCGCCAGCTCCTCCAGGTCTTGCGGGTAGACGTTTTTGCCCCCAACAATGATCAGGTCCTTCTTGCGGCCGGTGATGTAGACCTCGCCGCTGGCGACATACCCCAGGTCGCCCGTCAGGTACCAGCCATCGTGGAACGCATTCTCCGTCAGATCCGGGCGGTTGAAGTAGCCGGTCAACATGCAGTCGCTCTGCAGGGCGATCTCGCCAATGTGGCGGTCAGGCAGAATGTCCCGTTGGTCGTCTAGGACGCGGACGCGGGTGTTTGGGATGGGTGTGCCGGCGGAGAGCAGCTTGAGCCTCTCGCCTGTCTCGGTGGGGCGGGCGACGCGCTCGACGAGTAGCGACCGGGCGTCGACCTCATCGACCGTGACCGGTCTGTCGATGCCGCCCTGGCTCACGGCGAAAACGTTCTCGGCCATGGCATAGCAGGTGGCCAGCGCCTGAGGTCGCAGGCCATGGGGCTGGAACCGCTCGAGGAACATCTGGTGGCTGGTCCAACGCATCGGCTCCGAGCAATTGATGACCGCCCGCCAGGAGGAGAGATCGACGCCTCCCAGATCCCGGTCCCGGATCTTGGTGGCGCAGAAGTTGTAGGCGAAGTTCGGCAGCCAGCTCAGCGTTCCCCCGTGATCTGAGACGGCCTGCAACAGCTTGTGAGGCGCCCGTACCCATTCGAAGGGCGACATCAGGATGAGCGGAGACCTGAGCAGAAGAGGCATGATGAACCCAGCGATCAGGCCCATGTCGTGATACAGCGGGAGCCAGCTGACGACTGTGTCGTCGCTCGTCATGCGAATTGCCCCTGCGTAGCAGCCAACCTGGTTCAGGACGGCCCGGTGGGAGAGCGCAACCCCCTTCTGCAGACCGGTCGTTCCGGATGAGTGCTGCAGCAGGCAGACTTCGTCGGGAGACCGGCTCAGTCCGGGCAGCAAGGACGGCTGGGAGGAGGCCGCCGGGTGGACGCTGGTCGACACCAGCACACGCCGAACGCTGCTTTCGGGGGGGATACCGGCGCGCACCTCCTCGACGAACTCGGGATAGGTCACCAGGGCCGCGGGCCGGGTGATCTCGATCAGGGCTGTCAGCGACCGGCGGTACTGATCGGGGGAGAGCTTCTCGGTCAGGAAGGGCATGATCGAGGGGATTGCCCCTTGAAGCATGGCCCCGAAGAACGAGTGCACAAGCGCCTCGCCGTGCTGCAAGATGAGGACGACGACCTCGCCCGGTTGGATGCCCGCCTCGGCCAGGGCGGCCGCGTAGCCCGTCGCCCCCTCGAAGAGGGCGCGCCAGGTCATTCCCTGTGCTTCGCCGTCCGAGAGCAGGCGGATGGCCACCCGGTCGGGGACCTCTTCATAGGAAGCGTGGAGCGAGTGCGCGATAGTTGACATTCCCGATCTCAGCCCTGTCGCTGGCGGATGAGATCGGCCAGCTGGGCCACGGTGTCAAAGACCTGTGCGGTAAGCTCAGTGTCATCGATCCGGACGCCAAACGTCTCCTCGACAAACAGCGCCAGATCGACCAGGCTGAAGGAGTCTACCAGCCCCGACGAGATCAACGGCTCATCTGGGGCGATGGTCCGAGATGGATCCTTCAGGATCTTGGCCGCAATATAGCTCGTCAGCGATGTGGTGAGGTCGACTGCCATGACGATTGGCTCCGCGTGTCAAGTATGGCGGGGCAGGGATCGCGTCCGGGGAGAGACCCCGCCCCGCATGGAGGCTTGGGCCAGGCGTGCACCTGGATTCTAAGCCCGCGTTGAAGCCCGTCTGACGTTGTCCCGGTAGAGAGGCCGAGCTTTGGCTGGCCGGCCTCGCCTGGAAGAGGCGCTCTCAGCAATGGGTCATTCCTCGGGGGACCACGGAGCCGTGAGGGCGCGCCAGACCGCATCCAGCGCCTGAAGCGCGGTCAGGTTGCGGACTGGCCAACCCCGCTCGAGCGAGTGCGGGTCGTCGAACTGATTCGGACCCCAGGTGATGTGGGCCCCGTCCGGCTGAAGCCCGTGATCCGGCAGCGGCTGGACTGCCAGCCAGAAGTTCCAGAGGGGGACATCGTACTCCTGAGCGAGGCGGACGATCGTAGCGTTGATGCTGCCATCACCTTCGAGGTTGTCGGCCTTGGTTGATAGGATCGGCACAATCCCCTCGGCAATCAAGTAATCGAGGATCGCCCGCATCTGTTCTTCGAAGAGCGACAATCGCCAGCGGTCGTTCGTCCCAAGCATGACGAAAGCTACGCTCGGGCGATGCAGCCGGACCTCGCAGGCCAGAGGCGTCTCCCCGGCCTCGCATTGGCTTGGATCTGCCCAGACAGGAGAGAGCACCGAGGAGGCGCTGAAGCCTTGCCTGGAAGCCAGGCTGGTCCGCTGGAAGGAGCCCGTGAAGTGAGCGATGACGCCTTCGAGCGACAGGTACGGGCCGAGGTCGTAGTGGGCTGTTCCTTGATCAAAGTCGCCCAGGAACCAGGCGGGGGTGGCTTCGCAGTCGCCGACCTTAGAGAAGGCATCCGGGCTGTTGCCTTGGCGCAGCCCTCGCTCGTAGATAGCTCGGGCGGCGTCGCTGACGGTCGGGATGACCGGCCAATCCTGCCACGAGGTGGGAAGGGGGGTTCCGGTCGCGGTCGGGTCTGCTGGCAAGAGAGCGGTGCGCGTGACTGTCTGCTGGACGACGGTGCCTGAGACAGTGACACTTGCGCCGTCCGAGGGCGCGAGGGCTCCACTTCGTGCAGGTGCCACCGTTGCTGTGGGCAAGGTTCCGCTGCAGCTGGCCAGGAGGAACAGCAGCGGCAGGACCAGGCGCGGCCCCCTCCAGGATCGTGTGTCGGCGGGACGCCGAGGCTGGGCTCTGGCGGAGGTCATCTAGGGCACCTCGCCCGGGAGCCGGTCGGCAGGAGCTGCGCTCGCCACCCCATGCCATACGGCGTCAATCGCCTGAAGCGCTGTCAGATTGCGCCAGGGCCAGGCAGCCCGCATGCGAACGGGGTCATCGAAGTAGTTGCCGGCCAACGTCAGATGAAAGCCGTCCTCGAGTAGGCCGTGGTTCGGCAGGGGCTGCGCGGCCGCCCAGAAGTTCCACAGGGGAATATCATACTCTTGCGCCAGTCGGGCGATGGCAACATTGATCCTCCACTCGCCCTCCATGTTATCCGCCTTGGTGGCCAAGATGGGTACGACCCCGCGGGCGATCGTGTACTCGACGATTTCCCTCAGGTATCGTTCGTAGTTCTCCGGGGCTCCCTCCCACCAGGTCTCGAGGCTGATGATGGCGATGCTGGGATGGTGTAGTCGGAACTCGCATTCCAGTGGGGACTCACCGCTCTCGCAGAATTCATGGTTGGCCCAGAAGGGGGAAAGGATCGAGGCGGCGTTGAAACCGCGGCGCACGGCCTGGCTCACGCGTGACCACGATCCGGCGAAATGGTCGATCGTCTCCTGGAGAATGGCGTACTCGCCCAGGCCGTACTGGCCGGGATAGTCGAAGGCCGAAAGGAACAAAGAGGGCACATTCTGGCAGTCGCCCACCTTGGAGAAGGCGTTGGGGTCGTTGCCCATCTCCAGCCCGCGCCGGTAGATCTCCTGGGCGGTGTCACTGATGGCAGGAACGATCGGCAAGCTTTGCCAGGCATCTGGCGAAGGGGTGTCGGCGGTCTCTCCCGCGGTCGGTGACAATTGAGGGGATGCCGCGGCATTGAGGGTGGGATCCACGAGTGCGGCCGTGTCGGATGCAACGAGAAGAGGGGATACGCCGGAGGGTAATTGAGACGGCGATAGAACTGCCGGCGTGCCCGGTTCAGGGGTTGCACACGCGGCGAGGCCGACTAAGGCCACCACGCAGCCTGCGAGTCGCGAGACACGCGTGCGGCGCGGGACCGGCGCTGCCACCGATACACCTGGAAAGGTGCCTCGGGGGCTGGCGAGGTGAACCTCTGGCCTATCGGGCATCGTCCGCCAACTCGACAATCACTGCTCCGAGCCGCGCGGCAAGCATCCGGGCGCCGGACGGTGTGTAGTGGATGGCGCTGTCGGTGAACAGGGAGGCGGGAAGCGCCTCCCACAAGTCAACGTAGCGCCAGCCTTCCGCCTCACTGCGCTCCGCCAGCCACTGGCGGTAGCCGTCGTAGGCCCAGCGCGGGTAGTAGAAATTGTACCGGATGTCGCTGTTCAGCCCCTGGCTGACGAACATTGGCTCGTTGACGATCAGGACGGGCGTGGCGCCAGCGCGTTCGACCCCGGCCGCCAGAACGTCGAAGGCCAGGTCGTCGGCGGTCATCTCGGCAGGCCCAAAGCTCTGGAAGGTGGCGTCCGCCGGCAGGTCTTCCATCCGCGGAGTATACGAAGCGGGGATGTCCTGGTCAATCCCGGTGGCGGCCCACAGCAGACCGTATAGCTGGAGGCGCAGCAAGTCAGCCAGGCCCCGGCGCTGGCCCACGAGGGTCTCGTCCCAGAAGGTGGGGTCGATCAGGCGCGGATCGGCCGGATCGAGAGCGAGGCTGAAGTCGGCGATCAGTCGCCGGAGGCGGTCGGCGTTGTGCTGGAGCAGGGGCGGGTAGAGTTGCTTGTCATAAGGGAAGGACTCGAGCGTGACCATCCAGACGACGAGGTCGGGCTGGTAACGCATCGCCAAGTCGAGCAGCAGCAGGTCCTTTGTCAACGACATGATGGGGTAGCCGAGGTTGAAGACCCGCAGGTGTCGCCCGCTGGCGGTCGTGAAGCCGGCTGTGTTGAGATGGGCCGCCAACGTCTGATCGGGAGGCAGGAGGAAGCCCCAAACGGAGGAGTCGCCCAGGAGCAGAATGCGGTACTCGTTGCCGGCCGGAGGGGCGCCGGCAATCTCGTGGGAGGCGATCATCGCCTCGAGACTGAAGGGGCTAAGGTTGTAGTCCTGGGTGGGGCTCTCGCCGTAGGGGAGGCGGAAGCGGCCGGGGAAGAGGCCGTTGTAAAGCGAGAGGCTTCCCAGGAACGCCATCGGTTTGATCAGGGCGAAGGCGACATTGGCCAGGACGAACAAGAGGGCGGCCTTCGCCAGGACTCTTGCGGCGAAACGCCGTGAGTGGGCATTGGAGGGAGGGGTGGGAGCGGAAGTGGGCATCTGACTACACCCCGAGCAACCGCAGGAAAACCTGCCACGAAAGCCCGACGGTGGGTAGGGCAAACCAGACCCAGCCGAGAACGACGAAATGGAAGGTTGCCAGAACGCCAGCGGCCTTGACGACCCGGGCAAGATGCGGCGATCCAGGTTCGCCTCTGGGCCGTGTGCGCAGGAACTCCGTCCAGCGATTGTGCACGAACAGCCCCACACCGTGCCAGGCGCCCCACAGGGCGAAGTTCCAGGTGACGCCGTGCCACAGACCGATGAGCACCATCGTGCTCATTTGGCCGATGAGAATGATGAGCGGCACCGGCAGGCGCATCCGACCGGTCCGAAGGCCGCGGGTCAGCGGGTTGAAGAAGTAGGCGCGGAACCACCCGGCCAGCGTCATATGCCAGGAGTTCCAGAAGGCGGTGAGGTTCGGCTTCAGGTAGGGGCGGTCGAAGTTTTCAGGTAGTGTGACGCCGAAGAGCAGGCCGAGCCCAACGGCGATGTCTGTGTAGCCGGAGAAGTCGAAATAGATCTGGAAGGCATAGCCGTAGAGCAGCAGCCACAGCCAAAGAGGGGAACTCGTCTGGGCAGCGTTGGCCGGGGTCAGGGCGACGATGGCCAGGCTGTCGGCGACGACGAACTTCTTGAAGACCCCCAGCAGGAGGCGGGTGGCGGCGCGGCTGGTTTGCGAGGCGCCCAGGTCCGGTTGGCGGCGCAGGTCTCGGGCGAACCGCTCAGCGCGGTCGATCGGGCCGGCCGTCAAGGCGGGGAAGAAGACGATGTAGGTCAGGTACTCACGAAGGGAAAGTGCGGGCAGCTTGCCAGAGAGGCGGTCCCGCAAGGTGTGAAGCAGGCGGAACGCGAGGTAGGAGAAGCCCAACCAGCGCAGGTCGAGGCTGCTGGCCAGGTCGGCCGACTGACCGGTGCGGCTGCGCAGCCAGGCGCTGGCGGCGTGCGCAAGCGTCTCCGTCTTGAGGCACACGAAGACGGCGATAACCAGCAACGTGAGGAGCATCACGGCGGCCCGCCGCCGGCGGAATGCGAGCAGGGCAAAGCAAATGGCAGTCAGAGCGGCTAGCGCGACTGCGATCTGGGCGAGCTCCGGAGGCCGAGTGGGGGTGAGACGCCAGGGGGGGTTCAGGTAACGGGTCAGACCGATGGCCAGGATCAGCGCGGCGAGAGCGGATAAGGTCCGGTAGGCTTCTGCCCGGTCAGGCCGGACGTCCGGGAGTGTGGCGGCCCAGGTCAATGTGGCAAGGGCCAAGCTGGCGGTGGGAAGCCAGAAGTCAAGATGGCGGATGGGTGTGGCCGGTTGGAGCCAGTAGACGGCCGCCACGCTGGCGGTGAAGAGCAGCCAGCCGCCCGCGCTCCGGCGGGCGAAGAGCCGGTAGGCCAGCGCCAGCGCGCAGAAGACCAGAAGATGAAAGAGGGACATCAGAAGCCCTGGTAGATCCACTGCGGCGAGCTATCCGCAGTGACGATGATCACCAGGATAACAATGACGCACAGGAGGAGGGCGAGCAGGTTCTCTCGGGTGAATAGGCGGCGGAGCATCAAGGCCTCATGGCTGGGCGTAGCCGCAGACTCTCCATTCGCCGTCTTCCTGGATGACTTGGTAGGTGCGGCCCTCAAGGCTGATCTCGGTGTTCTCACCATTGTACACGGCGACGAACTTGCCGGTGCAGGTGACGAGAGTCGCTTCGCCGTGCGTGCCCGCTTGCTGGCAGGCAAGCCCTTCCAGGCTGGCCTCGACCGAGGCGAAGGAAGCAGCCTCCGTCTGCGCCTGGGCCTCCGCTGCAGCGCAAGAGACGTTCACGGCCTGGGTTGAGTCACCGGAAACGATGGCCTCGAGGTAGGCCTCCACGGCCCCTGAGGCGCTCCCGCCACTGGCGCTACAGGCGGTGAGAAGCCCCGCTGCGACAATCAGCAAGGTCAGGCGTTTCACCAGACGAGGCATGCAATCCTCCGAAGGAAGTTCGGCACGGCAGCCCATCCGAGCGACAGCCACGGTTCCAGCCGGGGAATTATACCGAAGGATCAGAACAGGATGACCTCGACCTGGGAACCTGCCGCCAGACCGGTGGCCTCGGGAGGGATCCGAACCAGGCCATCGGCACGGACAAGCGTGAAGATGAGGTTTGAGCGCCCGTGAACCGGCTCGGCGACCAGTCCATCGGGGGTATCCTGCAGGCGAACTGGGAAGTAGTCCTCGCGGCCCGCCTCGGAGGCGACGTTCAGGGCCAGGCGCGCCGCCCGGCAAGGGGAACGCTCGGGCCGAGCTCCCAGCAAGCGCCGAATCACCGGGACCACAAACAGCCCGGCGATGACCAGGGCGCTCACCGGATTGCCGGGCAGGCCGATCACCGGAACGCCGTCGCAAACAGCCAGGATGGTCGGTTTGCCAGGCCTGACCGAGACTCCGTGGACGAGCACGCCCGGCTTGCCCAGGGCACCGATGACCTCAGCCGTCAGGTCCCGCGTGCTGACCGAGGAGCCGGCGGTGATCAGCATGGCCTGACATTCCCCTAGGGCGCGGCGGGCGGCAGCCAGCAGGTCTTCGAAGCGATCGGGGATGATGCCGAAGCGCAGCGCTTCACCCCCGGCACGCGCCACGAGAGCGCTCAGGGCATAGGAGTTGACGTCACGCACCTGCCCAGGTGCCGGCGCGCGTTCTGGCGGGACGATCTCGTCTCCCGTGGAGAGAATGGCCACCCTGGGACGGCGGACGACGGAGACCTCGACAATGCCCAGCGCGGCGAGGCCCCCGATCTCCTGGGGCCTCAGAGAAGTCCCCGCCTCCAGGACAACTTGGCCCGGCCGCACATCTTCTCCCACCTGCAAGACATTCTGACCGACAGCGGCGGGTTTCAAGATCTCGATCTCGCCCTGCCGGGCAACCTGGGTGTCTTCCAGCATGACCACGGCGTCGGCCATCTCCGGGACCATCCCGCCGGTGTAGACCAGCGCCGCCTGCCCCTGATCCAGGCGGATGCCGGCCGGCCTTCCCATGGGGACTTCGCCGACGACGGTCAGGTAGCCAGGCAGGCTCGCACTCGCCCCGAAGGTATCCGCGGCGCGGACGGCATACCCATCGACGGTGGAACGAGGGAAGGCGGGCAGCGGCTCGGAGGCGGCCAGCGGATTGGCTAGAACCCGCCCGAGGGCGTCGGCCAGCGGTACCGATTCGGCCTCTACTCTCGCTTCGCCGGGAAGATGGCCCAGGAGACGCGCCAGGGCCTGATCGGGTGGGAGCAGGCGGAGGAATTCGGGCATGGCTATTTGGGCAGGAGGTAGCCGGCGACCTCCAGGTAGGCGGTCAGGGCAAACAGCAAGAAGCTGCTCCAGGTCAACGTCCGCCAGTGGGTAGGGTAGCCGGATCGGAGGCGCCACATCTGCCAGATCTGAGCAAGAGCCAGGGGGAGAACGAGGAGCACCCGCAAGGCGACCCCATCCGGCAACCCGGCCAGCCAGGCACTGACGAAGGCGAGAATGGCAAATAGAATGGCGAGGTCGTGCAAGCGCATCGCGGCAGACCAGCCTAGCCGGACCATCAAGGTGCGCCGGTTGTTGCGCGTGTCGGAGGCGAACGCTGGCAACTCGAAGACCATCAACATCGCCAAGTACAGTGCAATCAGCGGCGCCGTGCTCATGGGCAGCAGCCGGTCCAGGCTGCCGGTCTGCAGGGTGAGGCCAAGGGTCGGGAGCAGGCCGGCCATCACAACCGCATCGGCCAGCTCCCCGTAACCAGAAGTTACCAAGCGCAGCGGGGGCGCGGGCTGGAAGAAAGTGCCCAGGAAGACGAGGACCAGGATGATCCAGGCCAGGGGGGGAGACGTTCCTTCGAGCACGAGCAAGGATACCAACGAGGCTACGAACCCGAGGCAGACGACAGCGGCGTAGAGAGGCGTCTTGCGCGCCAGCCCGGAGGGGGCAATGGCAGCACTTGGCCAGCTGAGGAGGGAGCGGCTGGGGTCGATCGGGTCGGCAGGAGGCGCGTAGTACTCCAGCAAGAAATGACTGACAAGTTGGAACGATGTGACCAACCCCTGGCCGAGGAGGTAGAGGGGGATGTTGATCGGATGGCCGAGCTCGACCGCGATGGCGGCTCCCAACCCGTAGAGGAGGGCACCCACGAGCAGAAAGAGCGGCCGGCTGAGGCGGATGAGGAGAACTGCCTTGCGCAGAGTCTGGCTCATCCCTCAGCCTCCCAGGGATGGACCTGATCGCCCTGGCTGGCGGGGTCGTCGTCGGCGTGGGTCGCAAGGCGCAGGAGCAGGGCGGGACCTTTCAAGGCGCGGACGCCGAATGGTACGCCGGCGGGAGCAAGGACAAGGGTCGGCTGACTGCAAGTCAGGCTGTGTTGCGTGCCCTGCGCGGGTGAATCGGAACGGATGTCGCGCCAACGGAATTCCACATCGCCCTCGAGCAGCGCCCAGATCTCATCCGCCGCGAGTCGCAGTCGCAGCGCAGGCGGCCGCTCCGGAAGAAGGCGAACGACCTCGGCCTGGCCGAACCGGCGAAGGAGGTGGTCTGTGTCCCGCAGGGCGATCCAACGGATGGCGCCGGAGTCCTCGATCCTGGCCACAGACCGGGCGAAGAAGTCAGGGAAGGGCGGCATCTCAGGCATGGCAGGCATCCGACGAAGATGGACTACCAACCCGGGCGGGATGAGCGTCTCTTGCCTTTGGGTTCGGCACCATTTGCGGCATCCGACTCCCATCTCTCGATTTGCGCCTGGCCGAGCGCACTCATCCCGGCAGGCCACCTGGTCTTCCGGCGCTAGACCAGTGAGTTGCCACCGTCGACAACCAGGGTCTCTCCCGTGATGAAGTCATTCTTGAGAAGGAAGATCACGCTGCGGCAGATATCGACTGGTTGGCCTGCGTGCTTCAGCGGTAGCCGGCTGCTAAGACTCTGCCAGCGGCCCTCTGGCATGGCTTCCGGCTTGAGCACCGGACCCGGGGCGACGGCGTTGACCCGAATCTCCGGCGCCAGACCGGCCGCCGCGACCCGGGTAAGCATCTCTACGCCGGCTTTGCTGATCGAGTGGATCGGAAACCGCCTCCACGGGCGAATCCCCGCCACGTCGGAGATGTTCACGATCGCCCCTCCGCCGCGCCGCCGCATTCGCACAGCCGCCTGTTGCAGGCAGAAGAAGCTGCCCTTGAGGTTGAGGTCGATCGTGCGTCGCCAGTCTTCTTCGGTCGCCTCCAGGAAATCGACCGCCTGCATGACTGCGGCCGAGTTCACCAGGATGTCCGGCCCGCCGAGCCCATGATCGATTGCCTGGAAGAGGGAGGAGACACCCTCACTCTGGGCCAGATCGGCCTTGACCAGCAGGGCACGCCGGCCGCGGTCCCGTATTTCAGAGACCGTCCGATCGGCCTCCTCGGCGGCGCCGTGGTAGTGGACGACCAGGTCGCAGCCTTCCTCGGCCAGCGCCAAGGCGATGCTGCGGCCGAGGCGATGGCCGGCACCTGTGACCAGAGCGATCTTGCCGACGAGTTCCACGCGCGACCCTCCTCAGGGGTTAAGGATACCATGGGTGAGCGCAGGGGACGGGGGTGAGTGCATCCGGCGGAAGACCGCAGAGAGCGCGGGCCGTCTGTCTATCGCGCTCTTAGGCCGCGGGCACCGGCGGGGACGCCGGTGCCCGCGGGAAAGCATCGGTGCGGACGGGGGATGGAGGGCCTGACTTAGGGGTGCCGCGGACCATCCCGGAGAGCATGGGCTGTCTGTGTACTGCGTCCGCAGGCCTCGAGCACCGGCGGGCACGCCGGTGCTCGCGAAGCAGGCCACACTAGCGGCGGAAGAAGTTGGAGATGAAGAACCAGACGTTGGCCGGGCGCTCGGCC
>CAZEMA010000068.1:3505-13772 GCA_964513155.1 uncultured Anaerolineaceae bacterium | reverse complement strand
TCCGCACCCCGCTCGACCCGGATCGTCTCTCCCCGCCGGAAGTCCCCCGCCAGCAGGCGCAGGGCCAACGGGTCCTGGAGCTGGCGTTGGATAGTCCGCTTGAGCGGCCGGGCCCCGTATACCGGATCGTAGCCGGCCTCTGCCAGCCAGGCCTTGGCGTCCTCGTTTACCTCTAGCCGGTATCCGGAATCGGCCAGACGGCGGCTCAGCCGATCCAGCTGAATGCCTACGATCTGGGCCAATTGCTCCCGGCTCAACCGCTGGAACACGACGACCTCGTCGATCCGGTTGAGGAACTCGGGCCGGAAGTGCCGCCTCAGGAGCTCGCGCAGCTGCCCCTGGCTTACCTCGGCTTCGCTCCCGCCTTGAGCCCACAGCTCGCCACCCAGATTGGAGGTCATGATCACCACGCTATTCTTGAAATCCACCGTGCGGCCTTGGCCGTCCGTCAAGCGTCCGTCATCCAGGAGCTGGAGCAGCACGTTGAAGACCTCGGCGTGGGCCTTCTCGATCTCGTCGAAGAGGATGACGCTATAGGGTCGCCTGCGGACCGCCTCCGTAAGTTGACCGCCCTCCTCGAAGCCGACGTACCCGGGCGGGGCGCCAATCAGCCGGGAGACCGTGTGCTTCTCCTGGTACTCGCCCATGTCGATGCGGACCATTGCGGCCTCGTCATCGAACAGGAACGCGGCCAACGCCCGCGCCAACTCGGTCTTGCCCACCCCTGTCGGGCCAAGGAAGATGAAGGATCCGATCGGCCGATCGGGATCCTGCAAGCCGGAGCGGGCGCGCCGGACTGCGTTGGCCACCGCCCGCACGGCTTCGTCCTGGCCCACAACCCGCTGGTGCAACCGCTCCTCCATGTGCAGCAGCTTCTCCGTCTCGCCTTCGAGCAACCGGGACACGGGGACGCCGGTCCAGCGCGAGACAACTGCCGCAACGTCCTCCGCGTCCACCTCCTCCTTGAGGAGGGCCCCTTCGGTCTGGAACTGCTTCAGCCGCTTCTCTTGCTCCGTCAGCCGGCCCTCCAACTCTCGCAGTGTCCCGTAGCGTAGACGAGCCGCCTGCTCCAGGTCTGCCCCGCGCTCCGCCTGCTCGATCTGCAGCCGGGTCTGCTCGATCTGTCCCTTGACCGAACGCAGGTCGGCGATCGCCTGCTTCTCCGTGTCCCAACGGATGTGCAGCTGGGAGGATTGCTCCTTCAGCTCGGCCAGTTCCTGCTCAAGCTTGCTCAGGCGCTCCTTGGAAGCCTGATCCCTTTCCTTCTTAAGCGCCTCGTGCTCGATCTCCAGTTGCAGGATGTGTCTGTCGACCTCATCCAGCGCTTGTGGCTTGGAGTCGATCTCGGTCCGCAGTCGGGCCGCAGCCTCGTCGATCAGGTCAATGGCCTTATCAGGAAGGAAGCGGTCGCTGATGTACCGTTGGGAAAGCGTGGCGGCGGCGATCACGGCGCTATCCTGAATCCTCACGCCGTGATGCACCTCATAGCGCTCCTTCAGCCCGCGCAGGATGCTAATCGTATCCTCGACGCTGGGCTGGTCGACAAACACGGGCTGGAAACGCCGCTCCAGCGCCGCGTCTTTCTCCACGTGCTTGCGATACTCGTCCAGGGTGGTGGCCCCGATCAGATGCAGTTCTCCACGCGCCAGCATCGGCTTGAGCATGTTGCCGGCGTCCATTGCCCCCTCGGCCGCGCCGGCACCGACGACCGTATGCATCTCATCCACAAACAGGATTACATCGCCGGCCGCGTCGGTGACCTCCTTCAGCACAGCCTTCAGCCGCTCCTCGAACTCACCGCGGTATTTGGCGCCCGCCACCAGAGCTCCTAGGTCCAGCTGCACCAGACGCTTCTTCTTCAGCCCTTCTGGCACGTCGCCGTTGACGATGCGCTGGGCCAGGCCCTCAACGATGGCGGTCTTGCCCACGCCCGGGTCGCCGATCAGGGCCGGGTTGTTCTTGGTTCGGCGTGAGAGCACTTGAATCACGCGACGGATTTCCTCGTCCCGGCCGATTACCGGGTCGAGTTTCCCTTGGCGGGCCAGTTGGGTCAGATCGCGGCCATACTTCTCCAGCGCCTGGTAGGTTCCTTCGGGGTTGGGGGTACTCACCCGCTGCGAGCCGCGGATCGAGGCCAGTGCCTGGAGCACCGCTTCGGGAGTCACGCCGTACGCCTTCAGCCGCTCTGCCGCAGCTCCGGAGGCCAGCGCCAACAGCAAGTGTTCGGTCGAGGTGTAGTCGTCCTTCATGGCGGACGCCTGGCGCTCAGCGGCCGTCAGCACCTCCGCCGTTTGCCGAGCCAAGCCAGGCTGCTCGCCCCCGTACGTCTTCGGCCGCCCCTCCAGTTCCTTTTGCACGTCTTCCTTGAGCATGACCGAGCTACCCGCGATGCGGGTCACGATCGCCGCGACCACACCCTCCGGCTGCCTGAGCAATGCCAGCAGGAGATGCAGCGGCTCGACCGAAGCCTGGTTGTACTCCTGCGCCAGTTGCTGCGCCTCCAAGATCGCCTGTTGGGCCTTCTGGGTGTAGCGTTCAAGATTCATCGCAAGACTCCAAGGACACTCTGACTATGGACGACGGACCCCAGACAACAGCGATCGATCGTCGCCAGTCTTCCGCCGTCCGAGGTCCGCAGTCCAAGATCCCTCTCTCCTTATTCTCCGTCCCGCACGTCTCACCATCGTCTACGGAGTGTTAGAGCCTAGTCAGCGAGCAGGGTTAACGGAGATCATATCTCCTTTTTGCTGCCTTCTGATGCTCGCCGGGTAAGATGCAGCCAGATTCGGTGGATGAGACACACAAGGTAAGGAGCATCCTATGACTACCCTGTATCTGACCCGCACCTTTGCACCTCGCACGATCCGCTGGTATCAGCCAATGGGTTTCAACGGAGGCCGCCGTCTGCCCGTGGACGTTCATTCGGATGACGAGGCGTTCGTGATCGAGGCCGCTGTCCCCGGCCTGAAGGCTGACGATCTGAAGATCGAGATCCTCGACAATGTCGTGACGTTGAGCGGCGCCATTGAGTCGAAGGAGGATCGGCCGGAGTACCTCGTGCACGAACTCGAGATGGGGGATTTCTGCCGGAGCTTGCGCCTCCCCGATCCAATCGATGCAGCCAAGGCCGAGGCCAAGGTTGAGGACGGCGTCCTGAGCCTGCGCATCCCCAAGGCTGATGAGGCCAAGCCCAAGACCATCAAGGTCAAGGCTCACTAGGGTTGAAACCATCTAGAGTACAATGGGCGGCGAAGGCCGCCCATTTCTTTTGAGGAGCTGTGACCCGCCCCGTGACATCGTCTGCTCTAAGTCGTTCCGCTCCGGCGCCAGAACGTTATGGAGGCATTGCTTGGCAGCCGCAGGTCGAAGCTTGCCCATCCGGCCTCGCCCTGCCTACTCTGCTGCCGCGTATAGGTCGGACCGAAAGGCCCCGGCTTCGTGCACGGTCCCGAAAGCCGATGAGCGTCGGGCCACGGTAGGATAGCCGCCTTGGAGGCGCCTGAGGGCCTCATGATGACTTACACAGGTCCGGCAAGGAGGAAGACCACACGATGCCCGAGAACACTCCAGACTTGATGAACCCCAACACGGCCGAGGCCGACGAATTGGAGTGTCTGCCCGGCGTCGGTCCTGCCCTGGCGCAACGCATTCTCGAGGCCCGTCCTTTCGCTGACCTGGATGACATGCGTAGGGTGCGAGGGCTTGGCAAGGTTGTCTTGGGTCGCCTCGCACCCCATCTCCGCTTCGCCACGCTGCCAGAGGGTCAACCGGCGGAGTCGACAGCAGCAACTACCCAGCCCGAGGCGCCCGTGAGGGAGGCCACTCCCGCCTATGAGGTGCCCGCGAGCGTTGAGGCCGTTTCACCGGTCGAGCCAACCTCGCCCGAGACTCCCCTCGAGCCACAACTCGGCACCGCCGAGGCGGAACCCCCGGCTGTCCTCCAACCCATAGGCCTAGCCCTGGAACCACCGATTGCCGCCCCTCCCCCGCCTTCACCCAAGGGCTCGCCTCCGGCCTATAGCCGCCGCGAGGTCCAAGGTCTTGTTGTCAGCGCTGGCTTGGCCAGCTTGCTCCTGTCGATCATCCTCAGCCTCACCATTCTGGCCGGCCTCAATGGCACGCTGAACTTCGGCCGCCACCGCTCCGTCCGCCAGCTCCAGACCGATCTGGCGACCCTGCAGAGCACGCTGGGCGACGTCTCCTCCCGCCTCCAGGCGGCCACCAACCGCCTCGACGCGCTGGAGGGACTGAGCGGCCGGATGACGACGGTCGAGGATCAGGTCAACACCTTGCAGACCGAGATCGACGGGGCCTTGAGCCAGGTGCAGGCGATGCAGACTTCGCTGGACGAACTGGTCGCTCAAAATGAGGCGCTCAGCCGGCGCACCGACCGCTTTGACAGCTTCCTCGACGGACTGCTCCAGCTCCTCAGCCCCACGGTTACATCGCCATCCTCCGCCCCGACCCTTGCCCCGACGCCAATGCCGTGAGGAGGGCCCGATGACCACGGAACCTGAGACCCCCAGATCCCCATCGGGAGAACGCCGCGGTACGGTGGCCGGTCGGGTCGGGCGCGTGCTGCTCCGGATCCTGTTCGTCCTGGTGGTGGGCACCTGCCTGGGCCTCGCCGCCTACTTCGGCGGCCCTGCCCTCTACCGTAACTACATCGAACCGGTACAGGTCAACACCCAGCGCATTGCCGATCTGGAGCAGGCTTTGGCCCAGATGCAGGCGCGGGATCAGCAAGATCAAACCAACTCTGCCGATCACCTGGCCCAAATCGAGGGCCGTCTGGCAGCCCAGGCAGAGACCCTCGCCACCTTGCAGGCGGATGTCGAGGGACTGCAGTCCAGCCAAGCCGGGCATGACCAGCACTTGCAGACCCTCGACGAGCTCTCTACCCGCGTGGATGCTCTGGCCGGGGACATGGAGCAGATGGCGACTCAGGTGGCAGGGCTGGAGACCTCCCTTGCCGGCGGAGACACCCCGACCCAGCGTCTCGGCAGGCAGCTGCAGCTCATCCGAGTCATGGAACTCCTCACCCGCGCCCGCCTCTGGCTGATCCAGAACAACGTCGGCCTGGCCGCTGACGAAGTCCGGTCAGCCCGGGCCGTGCTGGAGCAGATGGCTGCTGAGGCACCGGAGGCTGAAGCCGCCACCTTGACGCCCATCCTGGAACGACTCGACCTGGCACTGACCGACCTGCAGTTCGCGCCCATCGTCGCCGCCGACGACCTGGAAATCGCCTGGCGGCTTCTGTTCTCGGCGACCGGGCCCTAGCCTCTTCTGCTGAGCACCAGTTCAACCTTCGGAGACACCCATGACCCAGAGCCAACCACCAGCCCAACCGACGTCTCAACCATCCCCCCAACCGACCCCCCAACCACCCCCGCGTGAGCCTTCCCCTTCGGCAGCCGCCTTGCGCAAGGCGCTCATGCCTGAGCCTAAGAGACCCAGCCGGTTCGCCCGCTTCCTGCGCCGGGCCCTAGGCTGGGCTATTGGCGTGGTCGTCATCTTCGCCCTTGGCATAGGCGCCATGTGGGCCACACGGCTTCGCCCTCAAGCGGAGACGATCCGCCGCCTCGAGGGCGACCTGAACGCGGCCCAGACAGAGCTCGAAACGCTACGGCCCTTGCAGGCCGAGAACGAAAGGCTGAGGTCCGAGGCCGCCATCGCCCGGCAGCGACTCGCCTTGACGGAAGCGCAGGTGGATGTATCCCGTGCCCAGGCAGCACTGGCCCTCGGCGATTCCCTCGCGGCTCGCTCTGCCCTGAGCCAGACGGACTCCCATCTCCAGACCATCGAGGGGCTTCTCCAGGACCCGGCCGCGCTCCAACAGATGCAGGACCTGCACGAGCGACTGGCGCTGGTGTTCAGCGAGTTGGAGACCAACCCGTTCGCCGCTCGCAGCGACCTCGAGGTCATGGTCGACAGCTTGGCGTCGCTCAAGGACGCGCTTCCAGCACCATAGGCTTTCCGTGGTCAGGGGGCATTTGCCGCTCCGGCCTCCACGGAGTGCAACGAACGCCCCCCATTTCCCCGGATGCCGCCGCTCTCCTGCTGGCAAGCCGTCGGATGGATTCGCCTGAACCTATGACTGGCCTAGCAGGGTGATGAAGAACCGCCTTGCCAGGAGAAGAGAACCTTATACGTGGTGGTAGGGGCTTCGCCCCAACCACCACGTAAGCGAATTCTTTCCAGGAAGCAGGGCCTTTCTGTCACACTCCTAGACCTCAGCCCTGGGTCTCTGTCCAGCGCCGGCTCCATCCCTAAGATCGACCGGAGTCCGCTCCTCCCGGAACCATCCCCCCCGCTTCGCCGTCTTAACCATCGCGGGTACTGCTCGGTCCCGCGGCCTCCTCAGAAGGCGCCACTTCCCGGGCCCGGCATCCGCACGTAACGTCAGGGCCAGGTCCGACGTTCGGATTCGGACCAACTCGCGATGGGGGTCAGCTCCATCCCATGGCCGATGCGTACCACCGATACTGAAGGGCAGGTCCTGTATAATGCACGTAGGTTGTCTGGAGAAAGCCAAGCTCCGTTTCACGTTCCAGGGGCATTCGTGCAGGATCGGATCCCAAACGAAGGTCGCCACACGTTCACCCAGTCCGAACCTGGTCAGTCGTCCGCACCCTGGGAGCCACACTCCGCGTCCCCGCGCTCGTCTCAGCGGGCCCTCGGCCTCTTGGCGCCGCTCGAGTTTCCGCGCGCCGTCGCAAGCCCCAACCTCTCTGCTCCCGCGAGCAAGCTGTCGGCTCGCTTGCTCTTTGACGCCCCATGCTCATTTCACCAGCATTCGGTTCTCCCTTGGCCATCTACCGATCGGGCGCAGACCGCCCGAGGAGGTTCCCGATGAGACGTCCAATGCTATTAGGCATCATTCTGGGTGCACTGGGCCTTTGCCTGGTCTGCCTGGTCGTGCTTTGCGTGGTGGTGGTCGTCTTGCAGCCTGGCTGGCTTCCATTCGGCGCCCACGACCGCATCCTCGTAGCCTCGCCAAGCCGGAATGGTGAAGCCGACCTGTATCTCGTTCGGCTGGGCGATGACCTCTCACACGGCACGACATTGGCCGAAGACACCGGAGCCGGGAGCGGCTCTCTCAGCGCTCTCCACGACGGGCAGGTGGGCACAATAGGCACCTTCGGCTACGGGGGTTTCCTCCGGGGAACGAGCTACCTGCTCTACCAGTACCAGGAAGAGGGGGAGACCTCTGTCTACCGTCTCAGGATCGGCGGCCGAGAACCCAGCCTCGTCTTCCAGAGCCGAGCAGCCTATAGCCTATGGACCACCGACGGACAGACCCTCTTCATCCACGAGTACCGCTCCGAGGGCCAGATGCGTTGCCATGTATCGCGCAACGGTGCCGAAGCAGAGCGCGTTGCCCGGGGCAGCGAATGCCGGTTCTCGCTCGATGGCTCCACCGTCGTCTACACCGATCCCTCCCCGGATGGACTCACCCTGACCGCTATTGGAAGCGATGGGAGCCGCGAGATCACCCTGCTGGATCAGGCCGAACAGATCGAATCCTTCCGGCTCTCCAGTGATGGCTCGCGCCTGGCCTATGTGCAGGGCTCTGACGCAGGCACCTCCCGGGTGGTCGTCGTCAATCGGGACGACGGTAGCCTGGTGGCGGAAGGCGAGGAGTTGTACAGCCTCCTGACCTACGCCTTCGCCCCGCAGGGCACGCACCTCTACTACATCGGTGAGAACGAAGAAGGAGATTTGATTCTGTCAACGCTCGACGCAGAAGCTCGGCTCGTGGCCACGGGCGATGCCCTCGATGCCGCTTTCACTTCCTCCGGGGACTACCTCGTCTACCTGGTTGCTGGCGAGGCCGGTGAGGAGACGGTGTTCGTTCATCCCATGGCCGGGGGCGAAGACGTGGAACTGGTCAGCGGCCGCGGTCTCAGCTACTCGATCCTGCCCTCGCCCGAGCGGATCCTGATCACCCTCAGGGATCAGGACGAGTTGACCCTGTACAGTGCCCAGGCGGGCGTGCAGGGCCTGACTGAGCTCTTCAGCGACGACGACCTCCGCGGCTTCGAAGCCCGGGCCGTGTTTGGCGAGCCAACGCTCTACCTCACGCTGGTCGACGGCAGCGGCCAATCGTCTCTCTTTGTCACCCCGATCGATAGCGCCAGCGGAGTTCTAGCCTTGGAGGGCTGGGACAGCATCCGGCTGCTTAACCGGTCCGCCGATGGACGCCACCTGCTCTTTGCCGGGAGGGAGGACCGCGTCGACGCCGAGACCCTCTACAGCCTGGAAGTGGCACAGGACGCCTCGCCCGTTGAGCTTGACGATGACACGAGCGGTGTCCTCAATGCCGTCTACGCTCGCGGTGGCAGAGAGGTCCTCTACACGGCATCTACCGACAGCGCCGCCGACGACGTCGAGGTTCGCCTGGTCCCAACCGACGGCCAGCGGCCCTTCGAGGTGGTCTTCGAAGAGTCATACCTCGCGGATATCGAGTGGGACGATCTGTTTCCCTTCCCCAGCGAAGCCATCGACTTCCGCGCCGCGCAGGTGGCCGGCACGTTCTGTCCCGGAGCTCTCCGGATCATGGTGGGCGACACCCTCGAGGCCGATCTGGCTCAGGGAGCCCGGGACTGCTACCGCCTCCGGGTGTCCACCCCAGGCGACTATTCCGTCTCCGTCGACAGCGCCAACGAGTCCGATACTCGCCTCGAGGTCCATGACAGGGATGGCAATTTCCTGGCCAGCGACGACGATAGCGGCCCGGGTCTCAACCCTCACCTGCACATGACCTTCGAGCAGAGTGGCCTCTACTACATCATGGTCCTGCCCTACGGCAGCGATGACTCGGGCCCTTATACGATCGCCGTTACCGAAGGCATCGCCGATACCATCCTCAGCGCTGCCCAGCTCCTGTCGGCCAACGAAACCGAGCGGGGTACCATCACCGCCGAGAGTGAGCTCTACTTCGAGCAGTTCGACGAGACGATCTATGGCGCCCTGTATTACTTCGACGCTCGCGCCAATGATTACATCACCATCGACGTCGCCGCCGGCTCGATCGGCTCCTCCTTCCAGCCCGCGACCGTCCTTTTGGACGCCTCGCTCCAGCCGCTCACCTATGCGAGCCCGGCGACCGGGGGTCAGGACGTCCGCCTGAACTACCTCGTCACATCCGACGCGCGCTACTACGTCCTCGTCGGGAGCATGACCGAGGAATACGGGACAGCCGCCGATTACTTCTATGAGATTACCCTGACCCGCGGCGCCCCTCCGCCCCGCGGCGGCGGCCCCATCTCCTTCGGCGAAACCCGTGACGCCTACATCTACGGTTCGGATGCCGATCGCTGGACCTTCAGCGGAGGGGCCGGTGACTACGTTTCCATCACGATGACCAGCAGCTCGATCGACTCCACACTCGAACTCCTGGGGCCGGACGGCTCTTCGGCCGCCTACAACGACGATGGCCTGGGCTACCCCAATGCCATGGTCAACGCCTACCTGCCAGACTCCGGGACCTACACGATCCTTGCCCGCAGCCTGACCGGAAGCGCCGGCCAGTACACGATCTCCCTCAGCCTCAGCGAGCCCGGCGGGGGGACGATCACCTTCGGCCAGACGGTCAGCGGGAACCTGGTCATCGGCGGGCAAGACCGATGGGAGTTCACCACCTCCTCCCCGAACTCGGTGATGATCGAGATGACGAGCGAGGTCTTCGACACCTATCTTGAACTGTTGGCGCCAGACGGATCCATGTTGACCTACAACGACGACGCCGAATCGACCCGTGTCTCCCGAATCGACTACTACCATCTGAGTTCGGCAGGCACGTACACCATCGTCGCCCGCTCGTACGCCAACGCCTCGGGCGGCGCCTACGAGCTCTCCCTTTACGCCGTCGAAACGCCCGCCACGGAGACCCCGCGCCCAACCGAAGCTCCATACCCCACAGGGGCCGGAGGCGGCATCAGCATCGGCCAGACCATAAACGGCTACCTGATCCTGGGCGCCCGCGACGAATGGAGCTTCTACGGCACCGCCGGTACCCGCGTCACCATCACCATGACCAGCAGCGACATCGACTCCTTCCTCGAGCTCTGGAGTCCCGGCGGCTCAATTCTGACGGATGATGACGACGGGGCCGGGTTCCCCAACGCGCAGATCGCCTCGTATCGGCTGCCAACCACTGGCACGTACATCATCGTGGCCCGCGCCTACGGCAACCACGGCGAGGGGCCCTACACGCTGACGCTCCAGTAGTCATCTCACGCTGCACCTGTTGAAGCCGCGCGGC
>CAZEMA010000068.1:0-3405 GCA_964513155.1 uncultured Anaerolineaceae bacterium | reverse complement strand
ATGTGGTGGTTTGGGCAAAGCCCCAACCACCACATACACGGTTCTCATCTCCGGGCAAGGCGGTTCTTCATCACCCTGCTAGGCCCGGATGATGGGCGCCTCGATTCAGCGAAGGTCAGTAGCGCAAGAGCGCGCCGATGCGTCCGGCTCGTTCCAGCTCCGGGCTCTCGCGAACCACGTCGACTTCCCCATCGCCGTCCATCACCTTGCGGACGGCAAGCTCGACTGCATCCTCAATCTGCTCAAAGGACTTGCCGCAGAATGGGCAGGTCTCCGCCGCCTGAGCGGTGACAAATGAGCAACCGTGGCAACGGTATCCCGGCGCCCGGAAGCCCTCGCTCAGGATCAGCCTCTGGACCCGGCCGGCGTGAACGGCGGCCAACACATCATCCAACCCAATCGCGCCCTCCCGGCCCTTGGCCGCGGCCGTGATCGCCGCCTCGACCAGCCGGTCCTCGGCCTGGCGCTTGGCCTCGGCCCCAACATGCAAGGCCTTCTCCAGCACCTGAGCGTGGCCGGCCGTCATATCCATGGGGAAAGACCCCACCACCAAGCTCTGCCAGGACTTGGGCAGCAGATGACGGAACTGGGCTGCGGTCTCATCCGTCCCCCCGATCAACACGCGTCGGACGTGGTTGTCCTTGAAGAAGCGGGAGGCGAACTTGGCCGCCTCCTTCAGGTTCCGCTCGGTCACTTCCTCAGCGTAGCGCGTCTTTCCAGCTGTCCCCCCTCGCCGGCCAGGGAAGGTGCTGGCTCCGCCGCGCTTCGTATGCCGGACGGTCTCGCCCAACGTCCCCTCCTGCTCTCGAAGCTCGCCCAGATGGAAATGAAAGAGCCGGGCGCCCTGCTTGTCGACCAGCGCCACCCCATACCCGCCGTAGCTGTCCAGCAGATCCGCCAGCGGCTTGACATACGGACGGTCCATCCAGCGTGCCCGGCTGCGGACGGGAACCTTGAGGCTGAAGGCCCGGAAGAAACGTTCGGGCGCGCAGGAGAAGATCGCCAGGCTCCGCCCTGACCAATCGTACTCGTGTTCGACGAAGCGCTCGACTGCCTCGCTGTCTTCCGTGGAACCGCCTGACAGATCCTTGAGCATCTGCCGAAGGCGCAGCTTGTAGGCATCGGCTGAACCGGCCGAGGGATCCACGTCGAGGTACACATTCAGGACGGGGAAACGCGGCCGATACTTGATCAGCTCTTTCACGTCGCGCTCAGTCAGCATGGCAGCCTCCTGAAGAGTTGTCGAGAGCCACCACCTGCAGCGCCGGCCTACGGCCTGGCGCCGATGGTCACAGGGATCTCCACCTCCTCTCCGTTTCGGACGACGGTCAGCGTCACTACCTGTCCGGCTTCGGTGTTGTTGACCAGATAGGAAAGCAGGTCACCGAATTCTCGCACGGGTGACCCCTCAATAGCAACAATCAGGTCGCCGCCGCGGGGAACGTCGCCGATGACTGCGGGCCCCCTTCCTCCGACGATCCCAGCCCGGTCGGCCGGGCCGCCAGGCGTAACGTCCGTGACGTAAGCACCCGTGACCCGCGGCAAGCCGAGTGCCTCAACCGTCTGCAAGTCCAGGCTGCTCAGGCACAGAACGCCCAGGTAAGGGTGCTGGAACTCGCCGCCGGCCAGAATCGCCTCCACCACCCGGCGGACGACATTGACGGGGATGGCGAAGCCGACGCCGGAGTTGGTGGGAGCTCCCATGATTGAGTAAGCTTCCGTCAGGATGGCTCGGTTGACGCCGATCACCTCGCCCCGCAGGTTGACCAGCGGCCCACCCGAGTTCCCCAGGTTGATGGCGGCGTCGGTTTGGATGATGTCCCCGGTGCTGAATACGCCCCCTCCCGGAGCTGCCCGCTCAGAGTCGATTGTGCGACTCAAGGCAGACACGATGCCCACCGTCATGGTGCCCGCTAGCCCAAACGGGTTGCCGATCGCCACCACGATCTCTCCCACCCGCACCTGGCTCGAGTCTCCCAAAGGCAGTGGATGGAGTACCCCGGCCGGGACATCAACCCGCAGCACGGCCAGATCCACATTGGTGTCGACGCCCACAAGCTCAGCCCACACTTTGTCCCCGCTAGGGAAGTCCACCTCGATCTGCTGGGCGCCGGCCACGACGTGCTCATTGGTGACAATGTGTCCCTGGGCGTCATACACGAATCCGGATCCCTGACCTCCGCCGCTTTCGGTGTACACCCGGATCGAGACGACACCACCGCTGACACTGGCGTACAGGTCGGTCAGATCTCCCTCCTGCACGAGCTGCGGTGCGGCAACCGCGACCTCCGTTGGTGGTGTCCCCGAGTGGTTGATGGGCTCCGTCGGCAGGGGCGTCGGCGCCAGGGTGGCGCCTTGCAGGCTGCAGGCCAGGCTCGCCAAGGCCAACGCGAGAACGATTGTGCAGAACCAACCCTTCTTCATCATCATGCACCTGTTCCTTGCCAGTACTCTGAGAGATGCGCAGGCAGTGAGGGCATCAACGGCGACGCAGCTGAGCCAGTTGCTGGAAGAGCTCCCGTTCTCGCTTCGTCAGGTCACGGGGCACAATGACCTTGAGCCGGGCGAGGAGGTCGCCATGCTGTGAAGAGTCGCGCAGCCTGGGCATGCCACGGCCGGCCAGGCGGAAAGTCTGGCCGGGTTGGCTTCCCGGCGGGATGGTGAGGACGATCGCGCCCGACAGCGTCGAAACCCGAACCTCACCGCCCAGGACCGCTGTGTAGATGTCCACCTCGAAGTCGGCATAGAGATCCTCGCCCTTGCGTTCAAAACGGGGATCGGGCTCGACCTCGACGACAAGGTAAAGGTCCCCGGTCGCGCCGCGACCACTCTCCCCCCTGGCCGGGAGTCGGACCTTGGTCCCCGTGCGGGCCCCCGCCGGGATCTTGACCTCCAGCCGGCGGCCGTCGACCCGCAGCGTGCGCTTGGTGCCGGTGTAGGCCTCCGCCAGAGTGATCCGGACCGCCTGCTCGACGTCGCGACCTCGGGTTCGGCTGCGGGTGCCAAAACCCTGCATGGCCGCCCCGCCGAAGATGGCGTTGAAGAAGTCCGAGAAACCGCCGCCCAGGAGATCTTCCAGGTCGCCGACCTCCACCCGCACGCCGCCGGGCGCGCCCGACATCCATTGCGACCAGTCAAAGCCGCCTGGGGCACCGCCTGCTCGCTGCCAGGATTGATAGGAGGTGCCAAGCTGATCGTAGCGAGCGCGTTTGGCCGGATCCCCCAGGACCTCGTAGGCCTCGTTGATTTCCTTGAACCGTTCTTCTGCCTGCTTGTCGCCGGGGTTCTTGTCGGGGTGATGCTTCACCGCCATTGAGCGGTAGGCGCGTTTGATGGTCTTGCTATCGGCGTTCCGATCCACACCCAGGATCTTGTAGTAATCCTTGTATTCCATTTCGGGCCCCG
>CAZEMA010000067.1:0-13802 GCA_964513155.1 uncultured Anaerolineaceae bacterium | reverse complement strand
GATCCAGTAGTTCGCCCAGCTTCCCGGGAGCTTGGAGCTCCCGGGAAGCTCCAAATTGGTGCGGATAACAGGATGCTACTACGAACGGCATGAGGCCCGTCGTCGGACCCACCAGCGCGCCAGCGGCCAGGGAAGTGCGGCCTGACCCGCCGCTGTAGCCGATCGGGCCGGCGTCCAGCGGCTGAGGCCCCGACCGCTAGGAGAGCGGTCGACAACCCTGCCAACTTGATGGGCTGAAAGCGCCCTGCTGTCGATCGCCCAGCTCGGACGGGCAGCAGGCGGGGGCACGGGGACGCAACGAACCGTGAGATGCTCGGATGGGAGCCGAGCTTGCTCGCCGACGGCCCACCAACCAACGCGCCAGCCCAACTTAATCTGGAGGAAAGAAGGGGCCTCCCGGTGTGGGAGGCCCTCTGTCGAACCGGCGGGGCTAGAACAGCCCGACCACACGCCCGGTCTTGAGATCCAGTAGTTCGCCCAGCTTCCCGGGAGCTTGGAGCTCCCGGGAAGCTCCAAAGAACGCGGCCCTCGGAATGACAGGTCGTTGGGTTGCACCCCGCCCTGGAGAGTACTCCGCGAAGACCGGCGCGGCTGGCCCCGCAAGGCGTCACCCAACACGGAACGGGCCTCCCCAATCGGGGAGGCCCGTTCCGTGGATAGAGGCGGGCTAGAACAGCCCGACCACACGCCCGGTCTTGAGATCCAGGTCCACGTCATAGAAGACGGGCCGGGTGGGCAGGCCAGGCATGGTACGCATCTCGCCCAGGAGCGGATAGAGGAAGCCCGCGCCGACCGAGGCCCGGATGTCCCGGATGGGGATCTTGTAGCCCTTGGGGACGCCCTTGCGGGCCGGGTCGTGGCTCAGGCTCAGGTGCGTCTTGGCCATGTTCATCGGCAGCTTGTCGAAGCCCAGCTTGGTATACAGGGCGATCTTGGCTTCGGCCTCAGGCGAGTACTCCACCCCATCGGCGCCGTAGATCTTAGTGACAATGGTCTCGATCTTCTGCTTGATGGACCACTCCAGGGGGTAGAGGAACCTGAAGCTGCTGGGCTTCTCACACGCCTTGAGCACCGCCTCGGCCAAGGCCATGGCGCCCTTGCCGCCCTCCGCCCAGTGCGTGCAGACGATGGCATCCTCCGCGCCGGCCTCCACCGCAGCCCGACGGATCAATTCGATCTCGGCCTTAGTGTCGGAGGAGAACGAATTGACCGCGACGACGGCGGGGACGCCAAACCTCAGGATATTCCGAATGTGGTGCTGCATGTTGGGCAGGCCCTTGCGCAGCAGGTCGAGGTTCTCGTCGGTGTACGCCGTATCGAGCGGCTTGCCGGCGACGACCTTCGGTCCGCCGCCGTGCATCTTGAGGGCGCGGACGGTGGCTACGAGGACGACGCAGTTCGGGATCAGGCCCGAGTACCGGCACTTGATGTCGAAGAACTTCTCCATGCCGCAGTCGGCGCCGAAGCCGGACTCGGTGATGACGTAGTCGGCCAGCTTGAGGGCGATGCGGTCGGCGATGATGGAGCTGTTGCCATGGGCGATGTTGGCAAACGGGCCGGCATGGCAGAAGACGGGTGTTCCTTCCAGCGACTCCATCAACGTCGGTTTGATGGCGTCCTTCATCAGGACGGTCAGGGCGCCAGCGCAGCCCAGGTCTTCGGCGGTGATGGCCTCACCGGCCTTGCTGGTGCCGATCACGATCCTGCCCAGCCTCTCCCGCAGGTCGGCCAGGTCGGTCGTCAGGCCCAGGATCGCCATGATCTCGCTGGCGACGGAGATGTCGAAGCCAGTTTCCCGAGTCATGCCCTTCTCTTCCGGGCCCAGGCCTATCGTGATCCGGCGCAGGAAGCGGTCGTTGGTGTCGACCACGCGCTGCCAGGTGATGCTCGCCCGGTCGATGTCTAGGCGGGCGAATCGCTTGCGCTCTTCGGGCGTCAGCGTCTCGGGATCGGTCTTGTTGATGCCCAGCTTCTTGAGGCGGCGGAGCATCGGTGGAGAGAACCGGCGCTTGCCCTGCTTGTCCTTAGGGCAAAGGGCGTTGAAGAGCTTCTCATCGTCCTGCGAAGCCTCGTGGAACATGCGGGCATCGATCGCCGCGGCCAGCAGGTTGTTGGCGGCTGTGACGGCGTGGATATCGCCGGTCAGGTGGAGGTTGAAGTCCTCCATCGGAATGACTTGGCTGTAGCCGCCTCCGGCTGCGCCACCCTTGATGCCAAAGGTCGGTCCCTGGCTGGGCTGGCGGATGCAGGTGAAGACGCGCTTGCCCAGGTGGGCCCCCAGCGCCTGGCTCAGCCCCATCATCGTCGTGCTCTTGCCCTCGCCCAAGGGAGTGGGCGTGATGGCCGTTACGTCGACGTACTTGCCGTTGAGCTTGTTCTTGAGCCGCTCGAGGATCTCGAGGCGGACCTTGGCCTCATTCCGGCCATGAAGCTCGAGCTCCGCCGGGAGGATGCCGACTTCCTCTGCGATCAGGGTGACCGGCTTAGGGGTTACCGCCTGGGCGATCTCGATATCCGAAGGAACGGGGCGAAGCAGCTTGAGCTTGATCGGGGTGAAGGCGGGGCGGCCCTTCTTCACCGGCGCGGGCTTGCGGACGACCGCCTTCTTGATGGGCTTCTTCACCGCTTTCTTGGCCGCCACCGGCTTCCGGATGGCCTTCTTGACGACCTTCTTGACGGCCTTCCTCACCGGCTTCTTGGCCGCCACCGGTTTCCGGATGGCCTTCCTGACGACCTTCTTGACGACTTTCCTCTTGGGAGGAGCGGGCTTCTTGACGGCTCTGGACTTCTTGGGAGGTGCGGATCGCTTGCGAGAACTCGGCTTCTTCGGAGGCATGGGTGCGAACTCCTATTCACACTTAGACTCGGCAGGCAACCTGCCTTGCGGATGGTCTCAGGATAGTTTGCTCGCGCTTGCCTGTCAAGGCAAGCGACGATTCTCCCTTCCCCATCCGCCATGTATCACGTTTGGTGAACGGCTTCACAATCGGCCAGATTCAGGCCCCATTGCGGACCACAACCCGGTCGCTTGTCTGGGATTCGCAGCGCGAGTCGGAGGCCAAGAAGGCCCGAGGGGAGTCCGTGTTGCCCACGACCGGGTTGCTCCGAGCCTCCGCGACCCTCCCCTCCCCGTTTGCGGACCTGGTCTGTCCGAGTAGCGCCTCCTCCGCCATGCGGGGGTGCCTTCGGACACTCCTCCTAGCTACTTCGCGAGGCAGCAACGACCTGACCCTCTGCCTCTCCGGCCCCGCAGCCGATCGGACAGGAGCCGGCCAGGGCGATCCCGATCCCCACGCCTCGGATCCCCCACAGCCATGCTCCTCGAGGACACGGACGACCATCCATGGGGGGTAAAGTGTGCAATCTGTCACACCGCCTTGGTAACACATGACCGTACCGTTTTTGTGAATAGTCTCACATACTGGGCGGAGAACCGCTTCTGCTGGGCACATCAGCGGCTGCCCCGTGCCGGATGGCCGCTTGCCCCTCCCGGGCAAGCCATCTGGGAGGCGTCGCCGCGCGTGTGCGCCAGGCATACTTCAAAACGAGGTGCCCTATGGAGCAAGCCGCCCACGGCAATGGGTTCTTGGAGGAGGTCATCGCGGCCACTCCCGGGGGGGAGACGCTGGCAAGCTGCATCCAGTGCGGGACCTGCGGCGGGTCGTGCCCGTCGGGGGCGGATATGCAGCATACCCCCCGCCAGATCTTCGCCATGGTCCGGGCGGACCTGCGCGATGAAGTCCTGAAGAGCAACACCCCCTGGTATTGCGTCTCCTGCTACTACTGCACCGTGCGCTGCCCCCAAGAGATCCACATCACCGACATCATGTACACCTTGAAGCGGATGGCCGTCCGTCAGGGCAAGTTCGACGACTCGAAGGCACCTGACTTCTCCAAGACCTTCATCCGCTGGGTCGAGGGCTACGGCCGGTCCTTCGAGTTGGGGTTGATGGGCGTGCACATGCTCCGCCACAACCCCTTCGGCGCCTTCAAGATCGTCGACTTTGGCGTGGGCCTGGTCACCAAGGGCCGGATGGCCTTCACCCCGACGCGGATCAAGGGCATGGCCGGCCTCAGGCGAATCCTGGCCAAGGCCAAGGAGCTGGAGGTGGCAGGATGAAGTACAGCTATTTCCCCGGCTGCTCTCTGGAGAAGTTCTCGGGAGCCTACAACGTCTCCGCTCTGGCCATCGCCAAGCCGTTGGGCCTCGACCTGGTGGAGGTGGACGACTGGAACTGCTGCGGCGCGACCGAGTACGTCTCGCTCAACCTGATCGCCTCCTACGCCCTGATTGCCCGCAACCTGGCCCAGGCCGCCAAGATGGACGGCCTCGACCAGCTCGTCGCCCCGTGCAGCGCCTGCTACCTCAACCTGAGCAAGTGCGACAAGTACATGGGCGAGATTCCCGACCTGGCCGAGAAGGTCAACACGGCATTGGCCGCCGGCGGCCTCTCCTACCAGGCAGGGACGATCAAGGTGCGCCATCTGCTCGACGTGCTCGTCACCGACGTCGGGTATGAGGCGATTGCCACCAAGGTCACCAGGCCTCTGAGGGGGCTGAGGCTGGCCCCTTACTACGGGTGCATGATCCTTCGCCCCGAGTTCGCCGGCAGTTTCGATGGGACCGAGTACCCCACCACGATGGATAAGCTGCTCGCCGCGTTGGGGGCCGAGGTCATCGACTTTCCCATGAAGGGCCACTGCTGCGGCGGGCACATGACCCAGATCAGCGAGGCCACGGGGTTCGAGATGATCCGCCGTCTGGTCAGAGGGGCTTGCGAAAGCGAGTCCGACGCCATTGTCACGACCTGCCCCATGTGCCAGATGAACCTCGACGGCTTCCAGGGCGCCATGAACCGCCACTTTGGCACGAGCTATCGCCAGCCCGTGCTGTATTTCACCCAGATGATCGGCCTGGCGCTCGGCATGGATGCCAAGACTCTGGGGATCGGTGGAGAGATCGTGAGCGCCCGCCAGGCGTTGGCCAAGATCGGCGTCGAAGTGCCGGAGCCCGAGGCGGCGGCCGCTCCGAAGAGATCGAAGAAAGACGACAAGTCCTTGCCCATGCCCCGGATGAACTGAGCGCAGGAGGCTGCGTGATGAGTGAAGAAGTCAGAATTGGCGTGTATGTCTGTCACTGCGGCAGCAACATCGCCGGCACGGTGGACGTTGCGGAGCTGGCGCGTTGGGCAGGTACTCTCCCCCACGTCGTCGCCTCGCGCGACAACAAGTTCATGTGCTCCAGTGTAGGCCAGGAGCTGATCGAGAAAGACATCAAGGAGAAGGGCGTCAACCGAGTGGTTGTGGCCTCCTGCAGTCCCCATCTGCACGAGCCGACCTTCCGCAACGCCTGCGCCCGAGCTGGGCTTAATCCGTACTTGATGGAGATGGCCAGTATCCGCGAGCAAGTCTCCTGGGTGACCAGCGACAAGGCCGAAGCCACCCGCAAGGCCAAGGCGCTGGTCTCAGGCGCTGTTCACCGGGTGGTCTATCACGAGGCGCTCGAGCCCTTGACCGTCCCCATTGACCCGAATGTGCTCATCGTCGGCGGGGGCATCACGGGCATTCAGGCGGCGCTCGAGATCGCCGACAGCGGCCACCACGTTTACATGGTGGAGCGGGAGCCCTCGATCGGGGGCCACATGGCCCAGCTGGACAAGACCTTCCCCACCCTCGACTGCTCCGCCTGCATTCTCACCCCCAAGATGTTCAGCGTGGGGAACCACAAGAACGTCACCCTCCTGACCTGGAGCAACGTCGAGAAGGTCGACGGCTTCATCGGCAACTTCACCGTGACCATCCGCAAGCGCGCCCGCTACGTCGACGAGGCGCTGTGCACGGGGTGCATGGTCTGTCAGGAGAAGTGCCCCAAGAAGGTTGTCGACGAGGCCTTCGAGGCCGGGGTGGGCTACCGCAAGGCCGTCTACCGCCCCTTCCCGCAAGCCGTGCCGAAGTTCCCGGTGATTGACCGCGAGAACTGCACCTTTTTCCAGAAGGGGACGTGCAAGGCGTGTGAGAAGTTCTGCCCCACCGGTGCCATCAAGTTCGACCAGGAAGATGAGATCCTTCAGGTCAAGGTGGGCAACATCATCCTGGCGACCGGCTGGGACCTCTTTGACGCCCGGCGGATCCCGCAGTACGGCTACGGCCGGCTGGCCAACGTCTTCACCAGCCTGGAGTTCGAGCGTCTGGTCAACGCCGCCGGTCCTACCGGCGGCAAGGTCGTCTTGCGCGACGGTGTGACGGTGCCCAAGAGCGTCGGGATCATCCACTGCGTGGGCAGCCGCGACAAGCATTACAACAACTACTGCTCGGCCATTTGCTGCATGCAGTCCCTCAAGTTTGCCCATCTCGTCCACGAGAAGACCGCCGCCAAGGTGTACGAGTTCTACATCGACATTCGCACCCCGGCCAAGGCCTACGACGAGTTCTACCAGCGCATCCTGGAGGAGGGTACTGAGTTCGTGCGCGGCAAAGTGGCTGAAGTGACGGATGCGGCCCGAGAGCCCGGCGAGGAGGGCAAGCTGATCCTCCAGGTGGATGATACGCTCGCCGGCCATCAGCGGCGCATACCGGTTGACATGGTTGTGCTCTCGGCCGGCCTGGAGCCGCGCAGCGACGCCAAGGAAGTCGGCAAGCTCTTCGGCATCTCCTGCAGCTTCGATGGCTGGTTCATCGAGAAGCACCCCAAGCTCGACCCCGTGGCCACCATGACCGAGGGCGTTTTCGTCGCCGGCTGTGCTCAGGGGCCGAAGGACATCCCGGCCTGCGTCGCCCAGGGAGCGGCAGCCGCCGCTCGGGTCATGGCCCATATCCAGCAGAAGGAGATGCACCTCGAGCCCATCCGGGCCACCATCGATGCTGACCGGTGCTCCGGCTGCCGGATCTGCAACAACCTCTGCCCGTTCAACGCGATTCTGTTCCATGAGGACCGCGCCGTGTCGGAGGTCAATCCGGCTCTCTGCCAGGGCTGCGGCACCTGTATCGCCGCCTGCCCGGCCGGCGCCATTGCCGGGACTGGATTCAGCGACGCGCAGATCTTGGCGCAGCTGGCGGGCCTGCTCTCGGCCGACATTGACGCCCAGGTGCCCGAGGCTTCAGAGAAGGTACCCGCCTAGTGGGTGCCCCAGGGTCACAGCTCCACGGCCCAGGGCCCGTCAACCCGGGCACGACAGTTGAAAGAGGGATTGGGATCTCGCCCAAAAGGAAGAACCATGACCGAACCTTTCGAGCCTACCATCATCGGGTTCACCTGCAACTGGTGCAGCTATCGCGCCGCTGATATGGCCGGCATCTCCCGAATGAAGTACGCGCCCAACGTCCGGCTCATCCGCCTGATGTGCTCCGGCCGGCTGGACCCGACGTTCGTTCTGAAGGCCTTCGCTTCCGGCGCCGACGGCGTCCTGGTCTCAGGCTGCCATCCGGGCGACTGTCACTACCTCGAGCAGAACTACAAGGCGCTGCGGCGCTACCAGCTTCTCGAGAAGACCCTGGGCATTCTGGGCATCGAGCCGAAGCGGCTTAAGTTGGTGTGGGCCAGTGCGGCCGAAGGCGCCCAGCTCGCCGAGGCCATCACCGAGATGGTTGAGGACGTGCGAGCCCTGGGGCCGCTGCATTGGGCCTCCGGCAACGCCGGTGGCGCCAAGTCCCCCGCCCTCGAGACCCTCGCCTCCAAGGAGGTCGTGGCATGAGCCAGAGCGGCAAACCCAAGTTCGCCATGTACTGGGCCGCCGCCTGCGGCGGCTGCGAGATCGCCGTCCTGAACATCCACGAGAAGATCCTGGACGTCGATGCCAACTTCGATGTCGTCTTCTGGCCCGTCGCCATGGACGCCAAGTACAAGGACGTCGAGGCCATGCCCGACGGATCGATTACCCTGTGCCTGTTCAACGGGGCGATCCGCAGCGATGAGAACCGGCATATCGCAGAGCTGCTCAGGCGCAAATCGAAGATCCTGGTGGCGTTTGGCGCCTGCGCCTGTGACGGGGGCATTCCTTCGCTGGCGAACTTGACCACAACCCAGGCGATCTTCGAAGCCTCCTATCAAAGCCCGTCCACCGACAATCCCGAGAAGATCGTCCCGCATCCAACCTGGAAGGCGCCGGAAGGGGACCTGCACATCCCGGAGCTGTACTCGATTGTCCTGCCCCTGGACCAGGTCGTGCCGGTGGACTACTACATGCCTGGCTGCCCACCCGAGTCCCACCAGATCGCGGCTGTGGTCGACCTGGTCATCAAGGCCCTCAAGGGCGAGGCGGCACTGCCGGCAGCCGGCAGCGTCATCGGCGCCGGAAACTCCACCGTCTGTGACGACTGCCCTCGGACAAGGCACGAGAAGAAGATCAGCCAGTTCGTGCGCATCCAGGACATCAGACCTGACCCAGCGCTTTGCCTTCTGGAGCAAGGGATTCTGTGCAGCGGCCCAGCCACCCGAAGCGGCTGCACGGCCCTGTGCCCCAAGGCGGGGGTCCCCTGCGTGGGATGCTATGGCGCGGCAGAGTGCGGACAGGACTTCGGCGCCCGGCTGATGAGCGCCGTCGCCTCGGTCATCGACAGCAACGCCCCCGAGGACATCGATCACATCCTCGAGGGCATTCCCGATCCAGCCGGATCCTTCTATCGGTTCAGCATGGGGAGTTCGCTCTTGCAGGCTGGCAAGGCGGCTTGGGAGGAGGCCAAGAATGCAGCGCATCACGATTGACCCGATCACCCGGCTGGAAGGCCATGGCAAGATCGAGATCCTCCTCGACGAGCAAGGGGACGTCGCCAATACCTACTTCCAGATTCCGGAGCTCCGGGGGTTTGAGCGCTTCTGCGTCGGCCGCCCTATCGAGGAGATGGCCATCATCACCAACCGCATCTGTGGCGTGTGCCCGGAGGCGCATCATATGGCCGCCGCCAAAGCCGCCGATGCCGTCTACCACATCGACCCTCCGCCGACAGCCAAGAAGCTGCGCGAGCTCCTCTACAGCGCCTTCTACGTCACCGACCACACGACGCACTTCTACGCGCTGGGAGGCCCCGACTTCGTCATGGGGCCGGACGCCCCGGTGGCCGAGCGCAACATCCTGGGCGTGATTCACAAGGTCGGTCTCGACATCGCCGGCAAGGTCATCCAGGCTCGCAAGTACGGGCACACGGTGGTCGAGATGATCGGCGGCCGCAAGGTCCATCCCTGCACCTCCATTCCTGGCGGGCTGAGCAAGGGAATCACGGAGGAACAGCGGGTCGAGATCGAGAAGATGGGCCGCTGGGCGGTCGATTACGCCCGGTTCACCCTGAAGCTGTTCGATGACATCGTCCTGAAGAACAAGGGCTACCTGGACCTGATCCTGGGCGACATCTACGCCCATCGCACTCACTACATCGGGACAGTCGACGAGGACAATCGGATCAACTTCTACGATGGCAAGGTCAGCGTGGTTGACCCCGAGGGCAAGCGCATCGGGAAGTACTCCCCGACCGAGTATCGCGAGTGGATCGCCGAGCACGTGGAGCCCTGGACCTACCTGAAGTTCCCCTATCTCAAGAAGGTCGGCTGGAGGGGCTTCGTCGACGGCAAGGACTCAGGCGTCTACTGCGCCACCCCGCTATCCCGGCTCAACGCCTCGGACGGGATGGCTACGCCGCTGGCCCAGGCCGAGTATGAGCGCTTCTACAGCACGTTGGGCGGCAAGCCGGTGCACCAGGTGCTGGCGACGCACTGGGCCCGCCTGGTTGAGCTCCTCTACGCTGCCGAGCGCTGGGTCCAGCTGGCGACCGACCCGGAGATCACCTCTGACAACTTCCGCACCATCCCCACCGAGAAGCCGACGGAAGGTGTAGGGATCGTCGAAGCGCCGCGCGGTACCCTCACCCACCACTACTGGACGGATGAGCGAGGGATCGTGACCAAGGCGAACCTGATCGTAGGCACAACCAACAACTATGCCCCGATCAGCATGGCCATCCGGAAGGCTGCCAAAGCGTTCATCCACAAGGGCTCGGTCGTCAGTGAAGGCATGCTCAACCGGGTCGAGATGGCCTTCCGGGCCTATGACCCCTGCTTCGGTTGCGCCACGCACTCCCTGCCGGGCCAGATGCCCCTGGAAGTCACGGTACGGGATGCGAAGGGAGAGGTCGTCGAGGTTCTGAGGCAACGCTGCTAGGCCGCTCGCCTCAGGTCAGGCAAGCTGGCAGCCATCGGAGTCTCCACCGTCTGGCCGCAGGCCGTGCACGGCCTGCGGCCAGACGCCTTGTAGAGGCACATCCCGCATGGGTCGACCGGAAGAGGACCAAGTTCCCTCCCAGCCGGGACAATCAGGCAGCCGCGCGGCCACACCTGGGCGGACGTTGGTGCTCGGATTGGGCAATCCGATTCTCGGGGATGACGCCATCGGATGGCGCATCGCCGAGGCTCTCCAGAAGCTACTACAGGACCCGTCAACCGAGGTTGACTTCCTCGACCGCGGTGGGCTGAGCCTGATGGAGAGGCTGGTGGGCTATGACCGGGCCGTGCTCATCGATGCGATCAGCACGGGATCACATCCGGTCGGCACCGTGTGCCACTTCTCGCTCGAGGAGCTTCCTGACCCGGCGGCCGGCCATCTGGCCTCCTCCCATGATACGACGCTGCAGACGGCGCTCGAACTCGGCAGACAACTCGGGCTTCCGCTGCCCACACGGATCGAGGTCATCGGCGTAGAGGCCAGGAGAGACTTCGAGTTCAATGACCGCCTCTCCCCCGAGGTCGAGGCTGCTCTGCCGGAAGCCGTCCAGGCGGCTCTGAGGGCCATCCAGGCCGTCGGCTGAAGCAACCCCATTCGTTGCAGACATCACGAGCCAACTGCAGCAGGTCGCGCCGCGTCAGCTCCGCGTGGGGCTGGCAGTTGCCGGTGGGTCTCGACTCGCCTGGCATCAGCAGATCCGCGGCAGCATCTCCCCCATGAGGACATCCACGATCCTGTGGCTGCCGATGGCCGTCTTCATGAGCACCCGCCCCTTGGGCTCGGCCCGGACCTCGCCGACAACCACCGCCCCCTCGCCGTATCGCGTCTCCCGCATGACAGCCAACACCTGCTCGGCCGCCGAAGGTGCCACGATCGCCACTAGCTTGCCTTCGTTGGCCACGTAGAGCGGGTCAAAGCCCAGGATCTCGCACGCCGAGGCCACCGCTGGGCGAACCGGGATCCGCTCCTCCTCGATCCCCATCCCGACTTGCGACTGGCAGGCGATCTCGTTCAGCGTGGTCGCCAGGCCCCCTCGCGTTGGATCGCGTAGCACGTGCAACTTGTCGCCCGCCTGCAACATCGCCTGGACCAGATGGTTGAGCGGCGCGATGTCGCTTGTTACCTCCGCCTCGAAGCCCAGCTCACCGCGAGCGCTCAAGACCGCAATGCCGTGGTCCCCGATCGGCCCGGAGACGATGATCACGTCCCCTGGCCTCGCTCCTGCCCCCCCAATCTCGATTCCCGGCTGGAGCACTCCGACCCCCGATGTGTTGATGTACAGGCCGTCCGCCTTGCCCCTCTGGACGACCTTCGTGTCCCCAGCAACGATCTGGACCTGCGCTTCCTCCGCCGCCAGCCGCATCGAGGCGACCACCCTCTCCAAGACCTTCATCTCCAGGCCTTCTTCCAGGATGAAACCGGCCGTCAGGTACTCAGGTCTTGCCCCCATCATCGACACGTCATTGACCGTCCCACACACCGATAGTCTCCCGATGTCCCCGCCGGGGAAGAACAACGGCCAGACGACATGACAGTCGGTGCTGATGGCCAGGCTCGATGGCTGGATACCGCGGACGACACCGGCATCGTCACCTGCGCGCAGCACGGGATTGTCGAACGAAGGGAGGAACACTCCCGCGATCAGCTCCTGCGACATCCGTCCCCCGCTGCCATGACCCAGGACCACCGTTTCCCTTCGGGAGATCGGCAGGGGGCAGACCAGGCCCTTCCATTCAGGTTTCTCGCTCATTTGCCGCTCTCCACAGGCAACTCCACCGAACGGTTCCCTCATTGCTCGAGGAACCGTTCCCCACCACGCCGCGCAGGCCCAGATCCAACGTTCACGGAGCCATGGACGTGGTCGGCCGGAAGCGGTAGTATGCGGCGCAGGCCCCCTCGGAGGACACCATCGTCGCGCCCAGCGGGTTCTGCGGCGTGCATTGCGTGCCGAAGGCCAAGCAGTCGTTGGGTTTCTTCAATCCCTGGAGGATCTGCCCGGCGACGCAAATGGCCGACTCCTCCGAGCGGATCTCGCCGACTTCGAACCGCTTCTCCGCGTCGAACGAATCATACTCGGGCCTCAGACACCAGCCGCTGCTCGGTATCGTCCCAATGCCTCGCCACTTGCGATCGCACGGCATCAGCACTTGGCTGATGACCTCCTGTGCCCGCCGGTTGCCCTCGAACGTCACTGCCCGGGGATAGGCATTCTCGGCCTTGGCCCTCCCCGCCTCGAGCTGTCTTACCGCAGCCAGAATCCCTTGCGCCAGGTCGAGCGGCTCGAAGCCGGTGACAACGATCGGCACGTGGTACTCCTCAGCAATCGGCGGATACTCCCAATAGCCCATCACCGCGCAGACGTGCCCGGCCGCCAGAAAGGCTTGGACCCGGTTGTGCGGCGAATCCAAGATGGCGCGCATCGCGGGAGGAACACACACCTGTGACATTAGGACCGAGTAGTTGTCCAGACCTAGCGCCCGGGCCTGCAGGACGCTCATGGCGTTGGCGGGCGCGGTTGTCTCGAAGCCGATGGCGAAGAAGACGACCTGGCGGCCGCGGTTCTCCACCGCCAGCTTTACAGCGTCCAGCGGCGAGTACACCACCCGCACCTCGCCCCCCGCAGCCCGGACCGAATTGAGGTCTCGGCCAGAACCTGGGACACGGAGCATGTCGCCGAAGCTGGTGAAGATCACGTCCGGCCGTGAAGCGATCGCCAGCGCCCGGTCGATCAACTCGATCGGCGTAACACACACAGGGCATCCCGGTCCGTGCACCAGCTCGAGCTCCGGAGGCAGCATCTGGTCGAGGCCGGAACGCACGATGGCATGCGTTTGCCCGCCACAGATCTCCATCAACACCCAGGGACGGGTGACGGTGCGGCGGATCTCCGATAGGGCGGCTCGGACGAGCCGGCCTTCTCGATACTCGGAGACGTACTTCACGGGCTCTCCGGCTCCTGCTCCGAGGCCGGCGCGGCCTCCTCAGCCTCCATCACAGCTCGCAACAATTCGAGCGAGGCTTGCGCCTCCTCCTCGCTCAGCCGGCTGATGGCGAAGCCCACATGGATCACCGTGTAATCCCCGACCTGCGCCTCAGGGACATACTCCAGGCAGGCCTCTCGCACGGCACCGCCGAAATCCACCTTGGCCATTCGCAAGCCGCCGGACTGATACACTTCAACGATCTTTCCCGGCACTGCCAGGCACATCCGACCACCTCCTGACGCAAGCCCGGTCGCCTCTCTCCTCCGGGCCTTTCGTTCTACAACCTGCCCGAAACGCCCAAACCACCACCATTCACAAGTCTGTAAGAAGCAATGACTGCCTGCCCCAGTGACAGCCCGCCATCGTTGGGCGGGACCTGCGTGTGGAAGAGCACCTCGAATCCGTCCTCCCTCAACGTGCGCACGCACTTCTGCAGCAGCGTCATGTTCTGCCACACGCCCCCGCTCAGCGCTACTCTCTTGACGCCGGAGCGCCCCCGCATCTGGCGACAGACTTCTCTCACCATGGAAGCGACCGCGTTGTGGAAGCGAGCGGCGATCCTGGGAACTGAGACATGGCTCCGATAGTCGTCTACAACCCCGCGGATCAA
>CAZEMA010000066.1:0-13849 GCA_964513155.1 uncultured Anaerolineaceae bacterium | reverse complement strand
ACGATGTGGCGGACGGAGCTGGCGGTCGTCGAGCTCGTGGGCCTGCGCGCGGCACACCCCACTAGGGCACCGGGAAGCTGACGACGAACCCGGGACAGCCTCTCCGCCGCCGGCCAGCAGACCAGGGTGGCATCAGGAAGGCGTGTCTTGCTTTGGGAGCCGGGATGCCTTACAGTGGGGCGAAAGGCCGGGCAGCTTCCCACACGACTCCTTGGATGGTCTTCGTCACCGTGGGTAACCTTGGCAGGGGATGCATGGGAGTAGCTGTGAAGCATATAGAAGTTGGCGTCTGCGGGCTTTCGTGCCGCCTCTGCCCAAGCTTCTACACGGAAGGGGAAAGCCGATGCGGGGGATGCAAGTCGCAGTCCCGGATGGCCGTCGGCTGCCCGTTCATCACCTGTGCCGTCAAGAAGAGGGGCATCGAGTTCTGCTGGGATTGCGGCGAGAGCGCAGTCTGCCAACGCTGGCAGGACCACCGCGAGTACGGAAAAGGCCACGATACCTTCGTCTGCTATGCCAAGCTGGAGGACAACATCGCCTTCATACGGGAGAAGGGGATGCCGGCCTTCGTAGGGGAGCAGAAGAAGCGAGCAGAGTTGCTGGCTTCGATGCTCGAGGGATTCAATGAGGGCCGGTCGAAGCGGTACTACTCGATCGCAGCAACTGTCATGGGGGTCAGCGAGGTGGAAGCAGCCCTGGCGGAAGCGCTGGAGGCTTCGGCGACCGTCGAAATCAGACGGAGGTCCAAGATCCTTCATGCTGTGCTGGATCGGATTGCCGAGGCTCGAGGATACCGACTCGCTCTTAGGAAGTGATGGGTCGCGGCGCGTTCGTGGGCGCCCCACAAGTACTGATCGCTCTTCTTACGTACGGCATCCCTGGAAGACAGAATAGGGGTTGGTCCCGGTTGGGTGGGGATGACACCCGAGCGCACAGGCCGAGAGGATGCGCGAGAATCGGGTCACACCTCTCGGGCCACCCGGCGGATTCCGGAAGATCGCACGACTCACGTCTCGAGCTTTTTAGGCGACGACACAGCGGGCCTTAGGGCAAACGGAGGGACATTATGTCTGGATCAGACCCGGAGATGTCTGGACTTCCCCCACTGCGCCCCAGGACATCGATTGCCTCCCTTCTACTGAGGCTGCTTGCGCTCCTTGCCATCCTTGCCGTTGTGCTGTTCCTCTCGGCCGGCCGCCTGAACTGGACCGAGGCATGGTGGTTCGTGCTGGCCTATGGCGGATTCCTCCTTGTCTACGGAGTGTGGGGTCTGCGCAAGGATCCAGGGCAGATGGCCGAGCGGAGCAGACTCGGCCGCAACGTCAAGACCTGGGATAAGGCCATCATGGCGGTTTACACCGTTCTCCTATTAGGCATGCTCGTCCTTGCCGGGCTGGACGCGGGACGGTTCAGGTGGTCTTCAGTGCCGCCGAGCCTGCAGGCTGCAAGCTGGGTGGGGCTGTTGTTTGCCGGCGCCGTGATATGGTGGGCCGCATCGGCCAATACCTTTCTGTCGCGGATGGTTCGCATCCAAGATGACCGAGGACATCTGGTCGTCTCGGAAGGTCCGTATCGGTGGATACGCCACCCGATGTATGCGGGGGTGATTGTCTTCGTTCTGTGCGTGCCATTGGTGCTCGGATCCTGTTGGGCTCTCGTGCCAGGAGCATTGATTGGCATCCTCTTTGTGACTCGCACTGCGCTGGAAGACCAGACGCTCAGGGAAGAGCTCCCGGGCTACCGGGATTACGCGCAACGCATCCGGTATCGGCTGATCCCTTGGGTATGGTGAACAGGAACTCGGCGCCTGTGGAGACCGGGAGGCGATCGAACAGCTCGCTGATCTCAAGGAATCCCTCGACGACACCTGCGAGAAACCCAGCGATGTGCAGAAGGGAATGAATCCGATGAACCAGGTTATGCAAGTTCTACTCAACCGCAAGTCGGTTCGTGCCTATGAGGAGAGGGAGATCAGCGACGAGGTCAAGGACGAGATTCTTCGGGCGACCATGCGCGCCCCGACGGCCGGAAACATGATGCTGTACTCCATAATCGAAGTGAAGGACCAAGGTGCCAAGAACACGCTGGCCAAGACTTGTGACAACCAACCCTTCATCGCCAAAGCACCGTTGGTCTTGCTCTTTCTGGCGGACTACCAAAGGTGGTATGACTTCTTCCTTCTCTCGGGTGTCGAACCGTTGTGTCAGCAGCAGGGGGAACCGCTGCACAAGCCCGAAGAGGGCGACCTGTTCCTGGCTTGCTGCGATGCCCTGATCGCCGCCCAGACCGCAGTGATCGCCGCCGAATCGATGGGGATCGGCTCATGCTACATCGGGGACATCATGGAGAACTGCGAGGCCCACAGGGAGTTGTTCAAGCTGCCCCAATACACATTTCCCATCTGCCTTGTCTGTTTCGGGTATCCCACGAAGCAGCAGCGCGAGCGCCCGCTGACGCCCCGATTCGCCCAGCGGTTCATTGTGTTTGAGAACGAGTACCGGAGGCTGGACCGAGACGAATTCGGGGAAATGTATGGAGATGTGCCAGAGCGAATGCGCAAAGGCGGAGAGAAACCCGAGTCCGTCCAGGACTTCGGGCAACTCATGTACTTGCGCAAGTTCAGCGCCGATTTCGCCCAGGAGATGAGAAGGTCTGTGAGAGCAATGCTGCAGACATGGACGGGGGGGTAGCCGTAGGCCAATCCATCTGTCAGAAGCCTCCCTAGGTCTACCCCTCGTGGCTCGGCTGGGCCCATGCGGGGTTGTGATGGCGGTTCCGCCGGCAACAATGCGTTGCACGGGAGGCGCCTGGCTGCCGGGTGATGCGAATGCGATGCCATCCGCCCCGACGATCGCTTGTCAGCTCCATCCTTGCTTTGGCCGGCCAGAGCGAGGCGTGGTCCTCGGCCCTCTCTGGCGATTGTCTAAGCCATCGTGCAGCCTTCTGCCCGGAAAGCCTCAGGACGGTACCCGACGTACGCCCTTTTCAAGTGCCTCCGCACCACATAGCACTGCAGAGGCATCTGGTGTACTATAGGAAATGCAGGCAGCCTCGGCGATGCCTGACCTGGGGGACATGAGCGAGGAGAAGTGTCCGCCTGTGGCCTCGCTCGTGATGATTTGAGCACTTTCCCCTCGTCACCTTCACCCCGACCATCGCTCGAATCCTCGCCGCATCAACTCAGCGGGCTCCCTCGAGGAGGTTCGACATGTTCGAGCACATCCTGATCCCTCTGGACGGATCGTCACTAGCAGAGTGCGTTTTGCCCCATGGCCTATCGGTCGCCAGGGCGCTCGGTGCCAAGGTGACCCTCATGGAGGTTGTGGAGCAATGCGAGACCGGAGGACGAACGCAGGCCATCGACCCACTGGAATGGCACTACAGCCAGGCGGAAGCGGTAGCCTACCTGGAGGATGTAGCCGAACGACTCCGGGTGGCGGGCCTGACAACAGAACATGCCCTCCTGGAAGGTGAGCCGGCCGTGCGCGTGATTGACCACGCCCAGGCCAAACACGCCGACCTTATCCTCCTGAGCTCGCATGGTCGCAGCGGCCTGAGCGGCTGGAATGTCAGCAGCGTCGTGCAGAAGATCCTGGCGCGGGCCCACCTTTCCATCCTGCTGATCCCGGCATACCAGCCCACGATGGGTGAGCTCTCGGGCCTCCGCTATCGGCGGATCCTGGTCCCATTGGACGGCTCCCTGCGCGCCGAGTGCGTCGTCCCGTTCGCGACGGCGCTGGCCTCCCAGCATCAGTCTCAGCTCATCTTGGCGCACGTGGTTCGGAGGCCCGAACTGCCCCGTCGTGCGCCTCCCTCCAAGGAAGACCAGGCGCTCGCGGATGCGCTCACCGAACGCAACCGGATCGAAGCCAGCCGCTACCTGGAGGAACTCCAGTCGCGCATGTCCCTGCCAGTAGAGACCCGTCTGTTGGTCAGCGACGACGTTGCCGCCACGCTCCAACAGCTTGCCCTAGAGGAGGAAGTTGACCTGGTTGCGCTCAGCGCCCACGGCTATTCGGGAGGAACCCGCTGGCCGCACGGCAGCCTGACCACCAGCTTCATCCTGTATGGCAACAAGCCGCTTCTGATCGTCCAGGACCTCCCCCGCCAAGTGATTGAGCCGACCGCGGCGGAACTCGCCGTTAGAGAAACCGGGGGACACTAATGCCTTCCTCGAGGCGACGCTAAGTTGGGTCCGGCACCTGAACTCCCCGCCCAAGAGATCGCGACAAGCCAGGCTGTCGGGCTGGAGAGCGTGGCGCGCCAGCTGGCTGAGGGTCACGCAGCGACGAAACGCGGCAGCGAGACGACAGTCCTGGAGCGTCTAGAGGAACTTGAAGCCCTTCTGCGTCGTGCCCAGCAACACTTCGCCTTCGATGCAGATCAGAAGCTCGAGATCCCGTCGGATGCCGAATGGCTGTTGGACAACTACTACCTGATCCAGCAGGCCATACGTCAAGTCCGGCAGGACCTGCCTGAGGGTTTCTACCGCCAACTCCCCATCCTGGAGGCATCCTCGCTCAGCGGCCTGCCTCGCAGCTACTCCCTGGCCTATGAACTGGTCAACGCTTGCGAGATCCACCTCGATCCCGATGTTATCCGCGGGTTTGTTTCGGCCTACCAGACAGTGACCCCATTGACGATGGGGGAGTTGTGGGCCTTGCCCACGATGCTGCGCCTGGCGACCTTGGAGCGCCTCACCCAAGCCGTAGCCGCCACACTCGAGGCCCCGGCGGCCGGCCCAGGCGCTTCGCTCCCGCCCCCGCAAGCTCAGGCAAGAAGCAACCAGTCGATCGTTGCCAATTGTGTCCTCGACCTGCGGGCCCTGGACATCCAGGACTGGAAGAGCCTGTTCGAGAGCGTTAGCCGTGTCGACCAAATCCTGCGGCGGGACCCGGGTCAGGTCTACGCTCGCATGGACTTCGAGACGCGCGATCGCTACCGAAAGGTCGTCGAACACCTGGCGTGGGCTACAGGCGTATCGGAGGAGGCACTTGCTCAGCATGCCGTCGATCTTGCGGCCGAGGCCACCCGACTGCGTTCTGAGGGGCACACGGCGATAGCCGCGCAACAGCCGAAGTCGCACCGATGGTCAGCGGACCGGATCCGGCGATCCCGGAAGATGCCCGCGCCTCTGACCGGACAGGGGAGCGGCCCGGAAAGCCGCGAAGCGTCCCCCTTCTCGGATCTCTCCAGCCATGTTGGCTTCTACCTGCTGGATCAAGGGCGGGCAGCGTTAGAGAGTCGGCTGGGGTACTCTCCTTCGACCAGAACGCGCCTCCGCCGCTGGTTCGAGGCCCATGCGCTGTTGATGTATCTGGGGGGCATCGCCGAGCTCTCGGTCCTGCTCCTGATTGGCCCCGCTGCTCTCGTGCTGGCCGGGGGCGGAACCCTCCTGCAGGTCGTCGTCGCTGTACTGATCGCCCTCGTGCCGGCCGCAACGGTGGCGGTCAGCCTGGTGCATTCGATCATCTCGCGTCTTGTGCCTCCTCGCCTCCTGCCCAAGATGGAATTCCAGGAGGGGATCCCGAGCGAGTGCAGCACGCTGGTCGCCATCCCGGCCCTGTTGACCAGCCCCGAGGACATCCGCGCCCTTCTCCGGCAGCTCGAGCAGCACTACTTGAGCACCGTCGATGAGAACCTGCACTTCGCCCTGCTGACCGACTTCAGCGACGCTCCCCGGGAGAACATGCCGGGGGACGATGCTCTGCTGACACAGGCCCGAGAGGGAGTGCACCTGCTCAATCAGAAGCATGGGCTTGGTCGCCGGAAACCCTTTCACCTCTTCCACCGGGCACGGGTGTGGAATCCCCGAGAAGGGGCGTGGATGGGATGGGAGCGCAAGCGAGGCAAGCTGGTGGAGCTCAGCGCGTTGCTGGGCGGCGAGACGACCTCCTCTTACATCCCGACCGATTCTGACGAGCCGCTGCCCAAGATCCGCTATGTGATCACCCTAGACGCCGACTCGGGGTTAACGCGCGGCGGGGCGCGGCGTTTGATTGCGACTCTTGCCCATCCCTTGAACCAGGCCGAATTCGATCCGCAGAGCGGTGCCCTGATCGCCGGTTACACGGTGCTTCAGCCGCGCGTCCGGGTCAAGCCGACCAGCGTCAACCGGACGATCCTTTCCAGGCTTCTAGCCGGCGACCGCGGCCTGGACCTCTACACCCAGGCGGTTTCCGATCTGTACCAGGACCTTTTCCGGGAAGGGAGCTACGTCGGGAAGGGGATCATGGACATCGCCGCCTTTCGTCGCAGCCTGGCAGGCCGCGTTCCCGAAAACGCCTTGCTGAGCCACGATCTATTCGAGGGCCTCTTGGGCCGTGCCGGGCTCGTGACGGACGTGGTTGTCCTGGAGGACTTCCCGGCTCAGTACCTGGCCTACGCCCAGCGCTGGCACCGCTGGACGCGAGGCGATTGGCAACTCCTGCCCTGGCTGCTCCCTCAGGTGCCGGTCGAGGGTGGGGGCACGATCCCCAATGACCTCTCGCCTCTCGATCGCTGGAAGATCCTGGATAACCTGCGCCGGAGCCTGTTGGCGCCTTCCTCGCTGGCGCTCCTGATCCTCGGTTGGTTCTGGCTTCCTGGGCCGGCACTCCTCTGGACAGCCTTTGGCGTGCTCGCGCAGGGAGCCCCTCTCCTGGCTGGAATGGCCCTTGGGCTTCGCTTCCGACGGCCAACCGATCTCTCGCTGGATATTCTTCGTCCCCTGTGGATGGACCTGGCTCGCTGGCTGCTGGCCCTGACCTTCCTGCCCTATGAGGCGCTGCTGGCCGTGGATGCGATCGGGATCACGCTCATCCGCCTGGCTTTCACCCGCAGGCGCCTGCTGCAGTGGATCCCTGCGGCCAGTATCGCCCGCTTCTTTGGCCGGCGCGTGCCACCGATGGTGACCTGGAGACGAATGGCTGCGGCGCCGATCCTGGCACTCGCCCTTGGGCTGCTAGCCGCGTGGCTCCGGCCTTCGTCTCTGGCGTTCACCGGGCCCTTGGTGCTTGCCTGGCTGGTCTCGCCGCAGATCGCCCAGTGGATCAGCCGTCCTACCCGCTACCGGGAGCCGACGCCCACGCCTGCTCAGCAAGAGCAATTGCACGGCATTGCCCGGCGCACCTGGCTGTTCTACGAGCGCTTCGTTGGACCGGATGACCACTGGCTGCCGCCCGATCACTTCCAGGAATCGCCCCGCGGCCAGGCGGCTCACCGCACCTCCCCGACGAACATCGGGTTCCTGCTGCTCTCCTGTCTGGCCGCCAACGATCTGGGGTATCTGGGCCTGCTGGGACTGGCGCTGAGATTGAACTCGACCTTGGACGCCCTGGACGACCTGGAGTGCCACCGTGGGCACTTCCTGAACTGGTATGACACACGCACTCTGGCGTCGCTTCCGCCACGATACGTCTCAACGGTAGACAGCGGCAACCTGGCCGGGTGCCTGATCGCGCTCTCCCAGGCGTGCCTCGCCATGCCCGAGATGCCCGTGTTCCGTTGGGAACGCTGGCAAGGCCTGCTGGATACCCTGGCCCTACTGGGTGAGAGCCTGGCGGAAGCCGAAGACAAGAGGTCGCCCTCCGCCCTGCAGGGCGAGCTAGCCGAGATCCGGCGGCAAGTCCAGGCCGTCAAGGAGGAACCTGCGCGCTGGGCCGGGCTCCTGGAGACTCTCTCCATCCAGGAGTTGCCTATCCTGGACAGCTTGCTAATGCAGCTGATCGAGATCCGGCCTCAGGTGTTGTCTCCGGAAACGCTCGAAGGCCTGAGGCTGTGCTCGGAGCGCGTTCGGCACCACTTGAAGAGCCTCCGCCGAGAGCTGGACTTGCTGCTTCCGTGGGTGATCCTCCTGAATCACCCGCCGGCCCTGTTGTCAGACTCGCGAGGTGATCTGCTCCTGCAGACGGTCTGGCGGGCGTTGGTCGACACCTTGCCCCCGAACGCCCCTCTTGGGGAGGTAGCCCGGGCGTCCCGTGCCGGAGAGGCCCTGGTCGGGGAGCTTTGGCGCTTGTTGGAGCGCGCCCTCGAGCTGCAGCCAGGGCTACCGGCCGACAACCCGTTCCAGGAGGCCCTCGCCTGGTGCACCCAGATGGCCTCCGCGCTGCAATCAGGCCGGTTGGCGGCAGAGAGTCTGGTCATCGGCTACGGCAAGATTGGCGAACGGTCGGAGGCGCTGGTCCAGGCGATGGACTTCGGCTTCCTGTTTGATGCGCGACGGCAGGTCTTCCACATCGGATACAACCTGGACGCTGGCAAGCTGGAAGAGAACCACTATGACCTTCTGGCCTCGGAGGCCCGGCTGGCAAGCCTCGTGGCAATCTCCAAACGCGATGTGCCCCTCTCGCATTGGCTCCACCTGGGGCGACCGCTGACTCGGGTGGACGGCTCGCTGACGCTCCTCTCGTGGAGCGGGACGATGTTTGAATACCTGATGCCCCTGCTGCTCATGCGCAGCTACCCGGGGACACTCCTCGACCACAGCTGCCGGGCGGCGGTGAGATGCCAAATGGAGTTTGCTGGCAGCCGAGACGCACCGTGGGGCGTCTCGGAGTCCGGCTACTACGCCTTTGATGCTAGCCAGAACTATCAGTATCGAGCCTTCGGCGTTCCCGGCCTGGGATTGAAACGGGGGCTGGGAGACGATCTGGTCGTGGCGCCCTACGCATCGGTCTTGGCCCTACCTCTTGCCTCGGAGGACGTGCTTGACAACTATGCCCGCTTCCTTCGGCTGGGGATGGTCGGGCAATACGGCCTCTACGAGGCGCTTGACTGCACGCCCTCCCGCGTGCCGATAGGCCAGTCACAGGCCCGGGTCCGTTCGTACATGGCCCATCACCATGGCATGACCTTGGTTGGGCTGGCCAACGCCCTGCGGGACGACGTCATGGTCCGCCGCTTCCACTCCGATCCACGCATCCAGACCGTCGAGCTTCTCTTGCAGGAGCAGTTGCCCGTTGGCGCGCCGATGGCGGCGATTGCCCCTCCGGCCGCGACCTTTGGCCGTCCTCTGCACGCTCAAGTCAGCCTGACTCCCTGGCGTGAGCCCGCCCAGGCGGCCACGCCTCGTGCGCACTTCCTCTCCAATGGCAGGTACGGCGTCATGATCACCAGCGCCGGGAGCGGGTATAGCCAGTGGCAGGGCTCCGCTCTCACTCGCTGGGGTGCGGACACAACGTTGGATGATTGGGGAACATGGATCTACATCAAAGATCGGGACAGCGGCTCTCTTGGTTCGGCAACCTTTCAGCCAACTGCCTCGGCCTCAGGCGACCCGCAGGCTCTCTTCTACCCCTACATGGCGGAGTTCCGCCGCGAAGAGGACGGCCTGGCAGTCACCATGGAGGTGGTCGTCGCGGCGGAAGACGATCTGGAGATCCGCCACCTTGTTCTGTCCAACCAAAGCGAGCGCCGCCGGCGGCTGACCGTCACGAGCTACGGTGAGGTCGTGCTCGCACCCCAAGAAGTCGACCAACGCCACCCCGCCTTCAACAAGCTGTTCATCGAGAGCGAGTTCTTCCGAGAACTGAATGCCCTCCTCTTTCGCCGCCGCCCGAGATCGGCGGATGAGGAACCGATCTACCTGGTCCACATGCTCGTGTCGGATTCCTCGCTGCGGTACCCGGTGGCCGCCGAGAGTGACCGGGCCCGCTTTCTCGGCCGAGGCCACAGCCCACGTTCGCCGCTCTGCATGTTGGGCCCGGGGCCTGGGCGTTCGGGGAGGACCGGCGCGACGCTTGATCCGATCCTGGCGCTGAGCCAAGACCTGGAGCTCGAACCGAGCGCAACGGCCCGGTTTGACTTCATCACGCTGGCGGGTCGAGACCGGTCAGAGGTGTTGGACTTGGCTCGGCGTTATCTAGCCCTGCCCGTCATCGACCGGGCGTTCGACTTGGCTCGGGCCCAGGTCGAGCGCGAACTGCGCGAAGAGGAACTCCTGACGGAGGACCTGGAGTGTCTCGACCGGTTACTCTCCGCGCTGCTTTACCCGAGCGCTGGCTTGCGGGCGGCTGCGGAGACTCTCGCCGCCAATTGTAGGGGCCAGCACGGCTTGTGGGGCTTCGGCATATCCGGCGACTATCCCATCCTCCTGGTGAGACTGAAAGGCGAGGAGGAGACTTCCCTTGTGCGGGACGTCCTGCGCGCCCACGCCTACTGGCGCCGGCGCGGGATCAAGGTCGACGTGGTCATTCGCGTGGACAAGGAAACCGGCTACGGTCAGGAACTCCAAGGGGAGCTGTATCATCTGATCGTTCGGATGGGGAGCGACCCGTGGTTGAATCAACGCGGCGGGATCTTCCTTTTGAGCGCCGATCAAATGGCCGCGGAGGATCGGGTGCTGCTTGAGACGGCTGCACGTGCCATCCTCGATGGATCGCGCGGCACTCTCGCCGCCCAGCTCGGCAAGCCCATCGGAGAACCCAGCCACCTGCCAGCTTTCACCCCAACCTTGAGCAGGCCCGAAGACGTGGAACCGACGCCGGAGCTGCCGCGACCCTCCGGGCTGTCCTTCAGCAACGGCCGAGGTGGCTTCACCTCCGACGGAAGCGAATACCAGATCTACCTGGCACCCGGAGAGCACCTCCCGATGCCCTGGATCAACGTGGTCGCGAATCCGCGCATCGGATTCACGGTGTCGGAGGCGGGAGCGGGCTGTACCTGGGTGGACAACAGCTCCGAGAACCGGCTCACCCCGTGGTCTAACGATCCGGTGAGGGATATTCCAGGCGAGGCGATCTACCTACGCGACGAAGAGACCGCTTCGATCTGGTCACCGACGCCGATGCCGACCCCTGCCTCCGCGCCCTACCTGGTTCGTCATGGCACCGGCTACACGGTCTTCGAGCATCACAGCCATGGGCTAAGACAACAGTTGCGGATGTTCGTCGTGCCGGACTCGCCGGTCAAGGTCATCGCCCTCCGCCTGGAGAACCTGTGGCAGCGTTCGCGGCGTCTGACCGCAACCTACTACGCACAGTGGGTCTTGGGGACGAGCCCCGACTCCTCCGTGCAGTACGTGGTGCCCGAGTATGAGCCGGACGCCAACGCGCTATTGGCCCACAATCCATACAGCCCCGAGTTCGCCGATCGATACGCCTTCCTGGCCGCAAGCCAGCGGCCGCACGGACTGACAGCGGATCGGACCGAGTTCCTCGGGCGAATGGAGGGTGTTCAGCGTCCAGCAGCGCTCACGCGCGTCGGGCTGTCCGGCACGGTCCGAGCCGGGTTGGACCCGTGCGCGGCCATCCAGCTGCACGTGGAACTGGCATCCGGCGAAGCGAAGGAGGTCTTCTTCCTGCTTGGCCAGGGCGCCGGCCGGGAGGAGGCCGTGCGCTTGGCCCGGGAGTACGGTGATCCGACGAAGATGGAAGCCGCCTGGCAGGGAATGCGGGCCGGATGGGAGGATCTGTTGGGCGCGGTGACGGTGCGGACGCCCGATCCGGCGATGGATCTGATGCTCAACCGATGGTTGCTCTACCAGGCCATCTCGTGCCGGATGTGGGGCCGTACGGCCCTCTACCAGTCGAGCGGCGCCTTCGGCTTCCGTGACCAGCTGCAGGATGTAATGGCCATGGTGCACGCCGCACCGGCCATCGCCCGAGAGCATCTCCTGCTGGCCGCGCGCCATCAGTTCAAGGAAGGGGATGTGCTCCACTGGTGGCATCCACCTTCGGGGCGGGGCGTCCGCACGCGTTGCTCCGACGATCTGCTCTGGCTACCCTTCGTCACCGCCCAATACGTGGAGGCGACCGGGGACGAAGCTGTCCTTTCCGAGAACCTCCCCTTCCTCGAAGGCGGTCCCCTGCAACCCGATGAGACAGAACGCTACGGCCTGTATGCGAGCGCTCCCGAGACCCACACGTTGTATGAGCATTGCCGCAGGGCGCTGGAGAAGGGTTTGACAGCCGGCGCTCACGGTCTCCCCCTCATGGGGACCGGCGACTGGAACGACGGTCTAAACCGCGTCGGCGCAGCCGGCCGGGGGGAGAGTGTCTGGCTGGGCTGGTTCCTGCACGCGACGCTGACCCGCTTTGCCGCCCTCAGCGAGCGCATCGGGCTCCTCGACCAGGCGGCCGGGTATCGACAGATGGCCGGAGACCTGTGCGCCGCGGTGGAGTCGGCGGGGTGGGACGGGATGTGGTACCGGAGGGCCTACTTCGACGACGGCCGACCGCTGGGCTCGTCGCAGAATCAGGAATGGCGCATCGACTCGGTGGCGCAGTCCTGGGCGGTCCTGTCGGGCGCGGCCGATCCGAAGCGGGCCGAGCAGGCCATGCGCCAGGTCAAGGAAAGGCTGCTGGAGCCGGACGAGAACCTCATCTTGCTCGCAGCCCCGCCGTTCGATAAGGCGCCGCGCGACCCGGGGTACGTCAAGGGCTACCCGCCGGGCGTGCGCGAGAATGGCGGCGCCTACCAGCACGCCGCGATGTGGACCGTTTGGGCCTTCCTCGAGCTTGGATGGACGGAGGAGGCCTATACCCTCTTCCAGATGCTCAATCCGGTCAACCGCTCAGATACGCCGGAGAAGGTCCGCCGCTATCAGGTAGAGCCCTACGTCGTTGCGGGAGACGTTTCCAGCCAGCAGTACCGTGTGGGGCGGGGCGGCTGGACGTGGTATACAGGATCCGCCGCATGGATGTATCGCCTGGGGCTGGAAGGGATCCTTGGGATCCATCGGATTGGCGACCACCTCGAGATCACTCCCTGTGTCCCAGGGGCTTGGTCGGGCTACCAGGTACGCTACCGCTATGGTCGCACGTACTATCAAGTCGACGTGCAGAGCAAGGGAGACGTCTCCCGGGGGGTCAAAGAAGTGCGGCTCGACGGGAAGGTAGTTCCCGAAGGCATGATCCCGCTGAAGGATGATGGCAAGAGCCATAAGGTTCGGGTTCTGAGCGGATGAGCAGTGTCCCTCAGGCTACATGGCAGTCCGTTTGCCGAAGCATCGATTCCTCCTCGGCAGTTTCAACCAGCGAGCCGAGGGCTATTCAGAGGACGCCGCACCGGAGCTACACACCGTCGGGGAACCGATCTCGAGGAGCTGCTCCTACAGATCGGCGGCTTGGTGCAATTGGCTAGGGGCGGTTACAGAGTGTGAAGGGAGGCATAGGCATGAGACCCAGCAAGTCTGTAGCCTGCGAGACTTTCCCCTGCACCGATGTGGTGCATGAGGGCTATGTCGTCCCCGAGATCAACGTGAAGCCAGAGAGCATCACCATCGTGATGGTCTCGGAAGCCGCCCCGGCCGATCGCGCCGACTACTACTATGCGGCCGGAGATCCCCTCTTCGCGCGCACAACCGTTCAAGCCTTCAACGATGCCGGCGCGGATGTCGCATCGATTCGCGACATCGTGGGCCTTGGGGTTTACCTCACAACAGCTGTGAAGTGTGGCAAGACGGGATACGGCATCAAGGCCAGCACGATCCAGGAATGCTCCCTCCTCCTGGAGAGAGAGCTTGCCCTGTTTCCGAGCGTGCAAGTGATCCTGCTGATGGGAGACGTGGCGATCCAGGCCCTCAATCACGTCGCCAGGCGGGCGGGGGATGCCAGGGTGATCCCTGCCGGATCCACATACAAGCTGCGGCGAGCCGAGTACTCGTATGCGGGGAGGCGGGTCTTCCCCTCCTACTTGCAGGCCGGGCCGAGCTTCTTCATCGAGAAGAGCAAGCGCAAGATGATTGCCGAAGACATCGGCGCCGCCTTGCGCCTCGTGAGATAAGCCCACTCCGGCTTGAGTATCGGCCATGGCACCGACGGCGCCCATCTTCCTGCCCGGGCTACCGAACCTCCACGACCTCCCGGATGTGAGTCTCGACCGCACCGCGAGGCGTCGCCAAACTCGGGGCCATTGCGTGCAGGTGTGG
>CAZEMA010000065.1:0-14070 GCA_964513155.1 uncultured Anaerolineaceae bacterium | reverse complement strand
GGGGCATCGAGTGGCGTGGCGTGGCCGGAAGCGGGAACCACCTCCAGCCTGGCCCCAGGGATTCCTTCTGCCAGCTCGACCTTGGCCTGCATCGGCACCGTGGCGTCTCTCTCCCCAGCCACGATCAGTGTCGGGCAGGCGATGTCCTTCAACCGCCACCGCAGGTCAAACCGGCTGACCGCGGCGACCGCCTGCAAGTAGGCGCGCCGTGGATTGGCCGCGATTCGCTGCGCGGCTGCCTGCCGCAGGATCGACTGATCCGCTCCGGGAAAGAGGCCATCCGCCACCCATCGGCCCATGGCAGCCATCGGCCCGAAGGCCAGTAGCGTCATCCGCACCAACCCGCGGCCCAGTCCTCCGACCTGTGGGCGCAGACGAGCGAAGGCGTTCACCGCCGTCAACGAGCGAACGCGGTCCGGATGCTCCGCCGCCAACTGGAGCGAGACCGCGCCGCCGAGCGACAGGCCGACGAGGTGCACAGGCGGTTCCCCTAATGCCTCGAGCAGCCTCGCCACCTCGTCCGCCATGGCTCCCACCGAGGGCCGGCCTCGCAGGAGCGGCGAGGCTCCGTGCCCGGGCAGGTCGAGGGTGAGGACACGGTAGCGCGGCTCGAGCGCCGGGAGCTGCAACGGCCAGTCGTCGCCACAGGAGCCCAATCCATGCAGCAATACTACCGTGCGACCTCGGCAGCCTGCCGGGGGATGGATCGTGTAGTGAAGAGCCGAGCCTCGGGAAAGCTGAGCAGACACTGCCTCAATCCGTGGTAGACGGCTAGGGCCCGGCCTGGATCTCAACTACGACCATACGATGGTCCGAGGCCAGCGATTCCGGCACCCAGGCGCGCGCAGGCTCCAACCCACGAAGCCAGACGAAGTCAATTCGGCTGGTCGGGTGGATGGCCGGGTCAGTCAGCGGAGGCGGGTCAATTCCCAGGAGACGGAACGGGTCCGCGAAGCCAGCCTGCACGACGGCTTGCGCCACCGGGCTCCCCTCCTCGGCGTTGAAGTCCCCGCCGAAGGTCGCCGGGGAGTGATCCCCGATGAAATCCAGAGCCTCGCGGATCTGCCTCTGCGTGTCCTCGTCCGACAGTCCCATCCAGATGCCGTAGGCGTTGAGGGGTTGGCCGTTTACGTCGAGCTGGACCCTGACGATGCCCGTCTGCTCCTGCAGACTGGTGAGCAGCCGCTCGTCGATCTGGGCAGCCGACCCCCGGTAGAGGAGGGCGATGCCCGTCAAGTGCTCGACCGTCGGGAGATAGGCGACATTCATCCGCAAGCGACGGGCGAGGTAGTAAGCATCATCCACACCGTAGCTGGTCAGCCGGCCGGTGTCGACCTCCTGCAACGCAGCCACGTCAACGTCGTTCGCCTCGAGCGTCTGGGCGATCTCCTCCAGCGTGTAGTGCCAGACATCATCGTAGCCGTAGTGGATGTTGTACGTCGCGATGTGCAGCTCCCCTGATTGCGGCAAGGGGTCTGCAGAACGGGGCCAGACGGCGTAGATTGCGGCGGCCAACCCGATCAGCCCCACGGGCACGATGAGCACGGTGCGCGCTGCGACCTCATTCCACGACAGGCGCACCGGACTCACCCTCAGGACGCCCGCCCCGACTGACAGCCCCGCCACCAGAAAGACCACCCAGCCCATGCCGCGCATGCCAGGAACGGCATAAGGATAGGTGAAAGCGAAGGCGTTGAGGAGATTCAGCACGAAGAGGAAGAGCAGACCAAGGGCCAGCATCGTCCCCGACCGGCGGCGGATAGGGGACTGCCCGTCGAGCAGGGAGGCGAGACACACCAAGCCTGCCGCCTCCGCCAGGATCAAACCCGCCGCCGAAAGCCAGCCACCCGCAAAGTAGCCCACAAGCAAGCCAGTCGGGAGGAGCGCGGCCGCGCCGACGCGCACGGCCGCCATCGCGGAGATGATCTGATTGGCCTGCCAACGCGCCCTCGGAATGAGCAGCACCATCGTCATGGCCAGCATGACGGGGGCCAGGAGCGCATAGGGGATGCCGCTCCAGCGCGCTGACGCGTTGGGCAGCGCCAGCAACGAAGTCTCCAGGAAGAGTAGGGCGCCCAGAGCCAGACCGGCAAACCCTCCCAGCCGGCTGGAATGCCGGTCGGCGCTCCCGACACGCCGTGCCAACAACACAGCCACTGCCACAACCACAGCTGCCCAAGCGGCCTGCACCGGCAGCCAGCCGGGGCGCAGGCTGATATCGTAAGTCTGCCCAAGCATCCGCAAGAACTGATCCAGCGTAAGCGCGCCCAGCAGAGCGGAGAGGACCATCGGCCGCCGGGCGACAAGTACCCCCACCAGGTACAGCCCCCCCGCCAGCAGAACAACCAGGCAGGCCCAGTAGCGAATCGTGGCATCGTTGAGGCAGAGCGCCACCCTGCCGATGGCGGCCACGCAGGCCAGCGCCCCTAACAGCGGGCGGCGCCACTCCAACGGCCCGGCCATCGGCGCTCCCAGGGCAACAATCACCAATAGAAGGCTCACGATCAACCAGGCGGTCGGCGATCCAGCGAAGACCTGGTCATAGATGATCCCGAAGAGCACCGAGAACACGATTCGCAGAGCTTGCAGGAAGAAGAGCAGGACGGAGGTGGCTTCCACAGCCCGAAGCAGTCTTGGCTGGTTCATCGAGCCTCCCGGCAAAGTGCTTTACCCTTGCGGCAACGTTCGAATGGGGCACGGGGCAGAACAGCGTCAGGCGTATGAGCCAAGTATCGCGCCAAAACCTGGACCCGAGGCAAAGCTTCAGCCTCCCGCGGGCCTTGATCCCACGGGAGGCTGAGTCGGACAAGGCATGCGATTGTCCCTCTACACCTCGTACTGCGTGTCCATGTACCAGTTGAGAACGTGTTTGACCATTCCCTGCGTCTCGATCGCGGAAGCCATGCCGTAGACCGGGCCGATTCCCTCGGACGCTTGCGGGTTCTTCTTCACGTAGTCCACAGCGGCTTTGAGGTCCTTGATGAGCCGCTCCTTGACGCCGGGTCGGGTGTGCCTCAAGGTCACGCACAGGTGAATGGCAGGCGGCAGATGCAGCCCGTTGAGGCCCCACTTCCTCTCGGTCATGTACTCCAGTACCTGGAAGACATTGAGGCTGTCCGACAGGAAGGCGATGACGAAGAGCGGATCACCGATCACCTTGAGTTCGGGGATCTTGGCGATCTCGTTCTTGATCCAGGTGGCCGTCTCCATGATCCGCCGGGCGGCCTCGAGATATCCCTTCTCCCCGATGGAGACCATGGCTGCCCAGCAGGCGGCGCTCAGTGCGCCCGGGCGGCTGCCGGCGAAGGTCGGCGAGTTGTAGAGCCCGCCGGGCCAGTCGGTGATCGAGAAATACTGGAAATGGCGCAGATCGCGGTTGCGATAGAGGATGACCGATGTCCCCTTGGCCGCGTAGCCGTACTTGTGGGTGTCGGCCGAGATCGAGGTCACGCCAGGCAATCGAAAGTCGAAGGTGGGCACCTGGTATCCCAGCTTCTCGACCCAGGGCAGGATGAACCCGCCCAGGCAACCGTCCGTGTGAAAGCCCAGGCCGTTGGCGCGGGCGAGCTCCGAGAGTTCCTGGATAGGATCGACGAGACCGTGGGGAAATGGCGGGGCCGAGCCCACGAGCACCGCGGTGTTCTCATTGATCGCCTGCTTGGTCGCGGCTACGTCGGCCCGGAAGTCCGGGCCGACCGGGATGCGGTGGATCTTCATCCCGAAGTCGTCGGCGGCCTTGACGAAGGCGGCGTGGGCGGTGGTGGGGGCAATGATCTCCGGCGCGGCGATGCCCTTCGTCTCCCGGGCCCAGTCGCGGTAGGTCTTCATCGCCAGCAGGATGCTCTCCGTCCCGCCGGAGGAGACCGTGCCGCAAATCTCGTTGCCATCGGGGGCTCTGTCGGCGCCGAGCATCCCCGCCGTCATCGAGACAATCTCAGCCTCGAACTTGGTCGTACTCGGCCAAACATCCGGGTGCAGCGGGTTGCTCTGGGAGTTGATAGCGTAGACTTTGCTGAGGAAGTCGATGTGCTCCTGGTCGCCGTGGTACACGGCGCCCGAGACGAAACCCTTCTCCCACTTGGCCGCCTCAACCCTCCGCATCCTTTCCATGTCCCGGAGAATCGACTCTTGGCCTACACCGTCCTGTGGGATGCGGGAGTAGCTGACGAACCGTCGCCGGTAGGGCTTGAGGGCCTTCTCGATCCCTCCCATCAGGTCAGCCGAGCGATCTGGTTCCATAGGTGCCTCCGATTCCTCGAGCACGAGGGCAACACTGATCTGCGGACTGCCACAAGCTCTGGACGGCAGGCTGGCCTCCGCCACGACAGCCAGCCTTTCCGCAGAGCGGCCCCCGGCGCCCCACCGGTGTCCAGCGCCCCGCATTCGAGGGAGCCGAAAATCAGGCCTTCTGCGGGCGAGGCCGGTTGAGCCGCTCGTAGATGCTCTTGTTTCGCCGGTAGAGATCCACGAATATCTCAAACCTCTCATCATACAATTCCCGATTGGCCGGATCGGGTTCGTAGCTGGCCTGGAACTTGACCAACTGCGGAATATCGCTGAAGCCTAGGTTCCCCATCCCCACCGAAGCGATGAACGCCGCTCCACGGGCCACTGCCTGGATCGGATTCTCCACCTGGCGGATGGTCCGGTCCAGGACATCGGCCAGGACTTGACACCACAAGTTGGAATTGGCCCCACCCCCTACAACGTTGATCGGGCCTAGCCTTCGGCCGCAGAACTTCTCGACCGGGTCGAAGATCCAGCGCGCGTTGAGCGCAACGCCTTCGAAGACGGCCCGCACCATGTCGGCTCTATTGTTCTGGAGCGACAGATTGTGGAAGCCAGCACGAATCCATGAATCCTCAACCGGCGCCCGTTCTCCATAGAGCCACGGCGTGTAGATGACACCATTGCTTCCCGGCGGGGCTGACCGAGCCACTTCATTCAGCGCCTCGAAGAAGTCCGAGGGCTTCTCGATGTCAATGAGGGCATCCCCGTGGTAGAGAATCTTGTCTCGCAGGAACATCAGGTTGCCGCCTGCCGATTCTTGTTCTGCAACGAGGAGATATCGATTAGGGATGGCACACGGCAGTGAGGCGATCATGTGAAAGAGGTCGGTCTTCTTGTACGGTACGTGGACGGTGAAGAATGAGGACGTGGCAATGGAGAGGTGTGGCACGAAATCCTCCACGGCCCCAGAGCCGACCGCCGCCACCGGAAGATCGTATCCACCAGCCACGACCTTGACCCCGCGATTCAGCCCCAGATCATCCGCCACCCCAGGACGAAGAGTCCCGATCACATCGATGCAGCGCCTGATCGGGGGCAGCTTCTCGCGATCCAGGCCGAACTCCTTGATGAGCCCATCGTGATAGGTGAGCCCCTCGAGGTTTCTGGTATCGGTGACCCACCAGAGGGCCTGCGTGTCGGCCGTCGCCACATACTCGCCCGTGAGGCGGAAGTCGATATAGCCGATAACATCCAGCAACCGATAGGCCCTCTCGTAAATCGCAGGAGCCTCGTTCTTCAAGTACAGGCAGTGCCCGATGGGGTCCTTGCCCCCCAGGGTTGGAGCCCCTCCCGTAATCCGGAGCCAGCGCAGCATCCTGAAGACATCGTACCCCTCGACGTTGATCAATCCCCGGACATGCTGGCGCACATACGGTGCGCCACGCGAATCCAGCCACGTCATCGCCCGCATCAGGCATCTTCCATCTCGATCGACGGGAACGGTGCCGGATCCCGTCGTTCCTGCACATACCGCGACGATGCTCGCCCGTGGCACAATTGCCTTGGCAAGAAGGCGTTTGGAGGCAGTGACGATGGAGGACCACCACTCCTCGGGATCCTGCTCAGCCCCGCCGTGGGGCAGTACAAAGAGCTGCACCGGCTCAAAATCCCATCCAATGACATCGCCATGGACCGAGACCAAGGCAACCTTTGCCCCGGACGTCCCCAGGTCGATCGCCAGGACGAACTTGTCTTTGGCATCCATCGCGCTTCCTTTCACTGGGCGTCCCGCCGCATTTGGGCGGCCGGCGGACGGAGGGGGATCGAGTGCGATACCCAGACGAGTTCTGGCCGCCGGCGCCGGACACAGGCTGTGTCGACCGCCGCGGCGACCCGAAAGCAGGCCTCAGCGGGAACGCTCCCCGAGGCGTCGGCTCTCGATGCGGGTTCTATCTCTCGAAGACATTATAGTAGAATCCAGTTGCACAGTGCAACTGTGGAATCCTGCCCCGTGGGAGCGAGGCCTCAGAAGATGCCCCAGCCCGACTACAGCCTCGACCTCGACCGACGCCGGCCAGAGACCTTGCGGGAGCAGGCCCGCCAGGCGATCGAGGCCGCCATCCGCGCCCGCAGCACCGGCTTCCTGGTCGGCGACCGGTTGACGACGCTGGAACTCGCCCGGCGCAACCCCATCCACCGCAACACCCTCGTCCACGCCATGGATGACCTCGTGCGCAAAGGCTACTTGCGCCGCTTGCCCAACAAGGGCTTCGAAATCGTCGACCACGCGCCCGAACGCCCCGACCTGCTCACCCGCCACATGCTCTCGCTGATCGATGTGGCCGAACGCAACCGGCTGGAGACGCGCTCGACCCTCATCCCCGGCGAGTGCGGATACCGCCAGGCCCGCAACCTGGCCGGCCCGCTCGCCCGCGTCCGGCAAGATCTGGACCTGGGGAACCGGGACACCGTCGCCGTCCTGTCCCGATCCCGTCAGATGAGGCGCCCGGGCCGGCGCCGCTGGCTGGTCGTCGCCATCGAGCAGTCTTTCGTCCCCGCCGGACTGGTTCCAGACTTCCTCGAGGCCGGCTTGCGGGACATCCGGGAGAGCAGGGACTTCTCCGTTTACCGCCACCTGCGGCGCGCCTTCCCCAACGACGAGTTCTTCAAAGCGCTCTACGAGATCTCCCTGACCCCCCTGCCCGACTCGCTGGCTGCCTACTGGGCCTCGCCCAACCCGCCGATGAATGTCCTCACCGTGACCTACGGCTCCCAGGGGCCCATCGAACTTACCCATACCTGGTACGACGCCACCCGCGCAGTTCTCCTGGCCGGCTCGCTCGACGTCCGCGTGAGGTGAGCCCACGCCAGGACTCCTCAGACCAGAGACGCTGGATGCCTCGCCCGCATGTCCCAGGTCCACTCCTTTCATTAGAGAGGACCCCCCTCTTCGCGGTTCCAGCCCTTGGCTGCAGGCGCAGGATCTGCCACAATAGGGACGTCGGCCAGAGAGCAAGGCCGGGCAGTACAAGTGGTCGTCCTGCGCCTCGCAGGGGGGCCATCTAGCCAACTCAAGGCAGGCCCGATGAGGTCAGGGCGGCTTGCCCATCCCCTGAGCGTTTCCCAAGACGAGCCTGCCCGGTTCCCAAGCGCCGGCCCTTGTCTATGGCACGGGGAGGACACCCGTAGGAGGCACCCATGAACCGCCATGAACGGACCATCGCCGCGCTCAACTTGCAGCAACCTGACCGCGTCCCCGTCTTCTCATGCAATGAGGAGCAGAATCAGATCTACGAGATTCTGGGCGAAGAGGACCAGGCTGTGCCGCTCCGTCTCCTCCAACAAGGCCTGACCGGCGCGCTTTTCGGAGTGGCTGCCCCGCTGGCCAACAGTTCAGGCTGGTTCCGGCACGAGTTTGAGAAGTTCATGGCCAAGAAGATCGAAGCCGACATTGCCTTGGACTATGACTGTTCCTGGCTGATGTACTCCGCCATCTTCAACCTGCGCGGCAACCGGCAGGCCACGGACCTCTACGGCAAGCTCTACGATCTGGTCGCCGATCCTGATGGAAACATGGACACACCCATGTACCGGGGGGGCCTGCTCACCTCTCCGGAAGCCTGGGACGCCTGGCCCCATCCCGACCCAGACCGCTTCTACAAGACGATCCACCGCGTCTTCGCCGATCTGCAGCGCCGCTACGGCGACCGCATCTACCTGATGGGCAGTCTGTTCTCTGGGTTGTGGGAGACCGCCACCCAGGTCATGGGCTTGCCGGCCTTTGCCGTCACGCTGCGCCGCAACCCCGACTTCGTGCGACGGATGGTGGAATACTACGAGAGCCTCTACCACGCGACCATCCACGCGGTGGCAGATGCTGGGCTGCCCGCCTTCGTCTATTCGGACGACATGGGATACAAGAGCGGCCCGCAAACCTCGCCGCGCGTGCTGGACGAGTTCTTCGGACCCAGCCTGCGGCGCGTCACCGAGACGGCCCATCAGCGCAGTCTGAAGATCATCATCCACTCCTGCGGCAACGTCAATCAGCTGCTGGACCTGTTCGTTCAATGGGGCTTCGACGGCGTACACTCCCTGGAGCCGACAGCCGGGGTCGACTTGGCCGAAGTCAAGAGGCGCGTCGGGGGCCGGATGTGCCTCTTCGGCAATCTGGACATCTCCCATGTGATGAGTCAAGGAACACGCCAGGAGGTCGAGGAGGCGGTCAAGTCCGCGCTGCGGGCCTCCGCCAAGAACGGCGGCTTCATCATGGCGATGACCAACTCTCACAACGCGGTCAAGGTCGAGAACAGCCGCTGGATGATCGAGTCCACCCATCGCTACGGTACCTATCCGCTGGCACTAGACTGATCGATTGCTCTCCACCATCCGGAGGTGCGCGATGAACCAGGCCGAGGTTATCGGACGCGTGTTGGATGCGGTCGCCAATCTAGAGATCGACGATGTGGCGGCGCGAGTTCGCGAGGCGCTCGCCGCCGGGGTTGAACCGGTGGCGGTCCTGGACCAGGGTCTCAGTGCCGGAATGCGGGTCGTGGGGGATCGTTTTGAGGCCGGCGACTACTACCTGACGGAGTTGGTCCTGGCCGGCGAGGTGATGAAGGCGGGCCTGGTGCCCCTGACATCGCTTCTGGAGAAGACAAGCCACCTGGGCAAGGGCACCATTCTCTTGGCGACCGTGAAGGGTGACATTCACGACATCGGCAAGAACCTGGTCGGCACCATGCTGCGGGCTGCGGGCTTTGAGGTCGTGGACCTGGGAGCCGACGTTCCTGCCCAGCGCATCGTCGACGAAGCGCGCCGGACCAAGGCGGAGGTTGTCGGACTCTCCGTGCTGCTCACACCAATGGTGCAGCAACTACGGGCGACAGTCGAGGCACTCAGCGAAGCCGGCCTGCGCGGCCAGGCGAGGATTGTGATCGGCGGGGCTTGCACGACCCCGGACCTGGCCGAGGCCATGGGTGTCGACGCTCACGGCGTAGACGCCGTCGCGGCCGTACGCCTCTGTGAGCGCTTGTGCTCTCGTCAGCAATAGGGATGCGGCGCATCTTGCCGAGACGGCACACCGTTCCGCCCCGGGCGCCGTCCTGGTTCTTCCGACCATCCGGTCTAGCTGTAGAAGTCCTGTAGCTCCTTCACCGGCAGCGTAATCAGCCCCTCTTGCTCTTCGCCCACTTGGCACACCCGTTCCGGCTTGCACCCAACCAGGTAGGCACAGTAGGCGGCCGCCAGCGCATCGAGCTCGTCATGGTCGCACAGGCCTTCCAGGGGCAATTCGCCCCGCAACAGGTGATGCCGGGTGATCTCTTCCAGCACCTTCAGCGGATCCGAGATGTCGATCCCTTGCAGGTACAGGACCAGCTGCCGCTGGAGCCGACCCTCCAGAGTCCGCTTCAGGAATGGCCGGTGCCCCAGGAGCACGGCATAGCAAGCGTGCGGGTGAACCTCGAGCATGGTCCTGGGTCGGGCCTCCTCCCCACGCACGAAGAAGCCATACCCCATACCCGAAAGCCTCCGGTAGAGCGAGAACCCCGTGCGGATCCACTTGGGGGCGTCCTCCTCCCGGTCCGGCGTGTTGTAGAGGCGGATATTGCGGCGGCGGAGCTCGTACTCGCACACCTTCCACTGTCCCCAGCTGCGCCCATTCGGCGCCAGATTGAACCGTCGCCGCACCTCGGCCTCGAGCATCCGCCGCTGATTCGGGGACTGGGGTGCGTCCACGGCGACCACGGCCGCCTCCAGGCCGCCGACGAAAGCCAGCACCGCCTCCAGGTCACCCTTGTTCAGGGACACCAGCCTCAGGTCGTGATCGAGCACGGCGTAGTGCATCGGGCGGACGCCTGCAGTCGGGTCAATCCCCACATACACAGACTTGTCAAACAGCATGGCTCCTCCTCATGCCTCCCGCGCTCGAACCGCCTCAGCGAACGCCTCCCAGGCGGCGACGTCGGTGTGGTAGGGCGCAAGCCAGGGTTTCTCGGCCGCCTCACGCAAGGCCGCCCGAACGCTGCGCCCCGAGCAGATGCAATAGGCGACATAGGCCCAGCGGGCGCGGTGCCGCCCCAGGCTGCTGTGCAGGAGCACCCTGTGTCCTCCCGCCAGACAGTCCATCACAAAGCTCCCGGCCAGCCAGCGTTCGTCGACTCCCACCTGCTCTTCGGCCTCAAGGTTGATCCACAGGAATGCCTTCGGGGCGACGCCCCGAAAAGAATCCGGATTGCCCGGCCGGAGATGAACCACAGCCGTGATGCCGGTCTGCCCGGCGAAGTCCTGCCAGGTCGCCGGGATGTGATCCCCTCCCCCGGCATAGATCGCCTCGTGAACCCAGGTCAAGGGGCTGCCTCATGCGTTCCGTTCCGTACTGGTCCGACCATGTTTGCAGCGTCAGTATACAACGCCCCCTCGACGGCGGCGAGTGATGCGACTATACTTGATCGCAGGCTGGTCTGGCGGTCTGCCGGCGTCGTCCCGGATCTTGTTCGCCCTCAGCCGCCTACCTGCGTCTCAAGCCACTCCCCCAATCCGAGGCGTCCACATGCCCTCGGCCGCCTCGTTCAACAACGGACCGCACCCGCTGTTCCGGATACCCTTTCAGGAGGTTCCAGGCATGGCCACCCGCAAGTCGAAGAAAGGCTCTTCCTTTAAGCTCACCTACGCCACCATGTTCAGCCCGCCGGAGGAGCTGCACACCCGGTTTGAGCGGGCCCTGGCCAAGGTCAAGCGACAGATGGGCCAGGAGCATGGCATGATCATCGGCGGCAAGGAAGTGCGCGCCCGCGAGAAGTTCTCGGACCGTTCGCCGGTGAACCAGGATTGGGTGCTCGGGGTCTTCCAGAAGGGCACCGCGGAGCATGCCCAGCAGGCACTGGCGGCGGCCCGCAAGGCCTTCCCCGATTGGTCTCACACCTCGTGGAAGGAACGGGTCCGCCTCCTGCGCAAGGCTGCCGATCTGATCGACAAGCGCATCTACGAGTTTGGCGTGGTCATGGCCCTGGAGGTTGGCAAGAACCGCATGGAGGCACTGGGCGACGCGGCGGAGACGGCGGACCTGATTCGCTATGCCTGTGGTCAGATGGAGGCCAGTAACGGCTACGCGCGGCCCATGGGCAAAGATCCGCTCAAGGGCTACCAGGCCCGCAACACGTCGGTTCTCCGGCCCTATGGGGTCTGGGTCGTCATCAGCCCGTTCAACTTCCCCTCGGCCTTGACCGGCGGCCCGGCCGGTTCGGCCCTGGTCGCCGGGAACACGCTCGTCATGAAGCCGGCCACCAAGACGCCGTGGACGGTCCGCCTGATCGCGGAGTGCTTCCGCGACGCGGGCCTGCCCGAGGGCGTCTTCAACTATGTGACCGGGCCGGGCAGCACCATCGGTCAGGAGCTGATCGAGAATCCCGCAGTGGACGGGATCACCTTCACCGGGTCGTACGACGTCGGCATGCAGATCTACCGCACCTTCGCCAGTGGCCGCTACCCCCGGCCCACGATTCTGGAGATGGGCGGCAAGAATCCCTCGATCGTCTCCCGCCACGCCGACCTCGACCGGGCGGCGATCGGCATCATCCGCTCCGCATTCGGTCTGCAGGGCCAGAAGTGCTCCGCTAACTCGCGAATCTACATCGAGCGCCCGGTCTACAAGAAGCTGGTGGACCGGCTGGTTGCGGAGACGGAGAGGCTGACGATCGGCGATCCCACCGATCGGGCCGTCTACCTGGGGCCCGTGGTCAACCGGAACTCCTATGCCGACTTCCAACGCTTCGCCCGCGAGCTGCGCCGGGCGGGGACCATCCTGACCGGCGGCAAGGTGATCAGAAAGGGCGACTTCGCCAAAGGCTTCTTCTGCCAGCCGACGATCGCCGCCGACGTGCCCCCCGATCACCGGCTGTGGAAGCACGAGATGTTCCTACCGATCACGATGGTCCATCCGGTCTCCAACCTGGAGCAGGCCATGAAGCTGGCCAACGACAGCGTGTATGGCCTGACAGCCGGCTTCTACGGTACGGAAGAGGAAGCCGCGTGGTTTTTCGACAGGATCGAAGCCGGCGTGACCTACGCCAACCGGCCTCAAGGCTCCACGACGGGCGCCTGGCCCGGCTTCCAACCCTTCGGTGGCTGGAAGGGCTCCGGCTCCACCGGCAGGAACGCCGGCGGCCACTACTACCTGCCGCTCTACATGCACGAGCAGATTCACACCCTGATCCGCTAGACGCCATGAGCCCCTTTCACCTGGGAGTGTGATGAGAGACCCCTGCTTCCTGGAAAGAACTCGTATACGTGGTGGTTGGGGCGAAGCCCCAGCCACCACATCGGTTCCCTTCTCCGGGCAAGGCGGCCTTTCATCACCCCGCTGGTGATGGAGGGGGCTCACTCTTACCTATGGCTTCACGCGCCGGCTCAGCCCTCATCCTCCTCGGATTGATCGCCCTGACGGTCTTCCTGGTCACCTTCTCTGCTAGCCAGGCTGACGTCCGGGTGCTCCTGCTGGGCGCCAGCCTCGCCGGGGTGGGCTTGTTGCTGCGCCGCCGCGCCGCCCGCGCGCAACAGAGAGAATCCCGCCGCTTCCGGGCATGGCGCCGCATCACCCGACGGTCCTCGGAAGACGAAGAATGACCTCCCTCAACCCACTCCGATCCTGGTAACACCCGAGAGAACCCGCACATTCTCATGGGGGTGAGGCAGCCCATGCGACACCCACTCATGGGCCGCCGCCGGACCTGGCTTAAGCCTGGGCAGGAGCCATTCGGATGACCGTCCGTGGCTGCAACCCCCCACGCGTGGTCGCGAAAAGCGGTCGACAAGGTCGGGCTGCAGGCCACGTTCCAGAGGATCCCATGGAAGGCGCAATCTTCTCGGCGGGTCCCATCTACGCTGCCTGGCGCGATGGTTCCTACCTGGGCAACCAGGACGAGCGACCCGTCTTGACCACCTTACGCCGCCCCCGCGTTTCGTAGTATCCTTGGCAGGCAAGCCACCCCCATCCAGAGAGGAGACTGCACGATGAGCGACGTGATCGGCTATGAGATCTTCGGCGACGACATGCAGTTGGTCGAGATCGAACTGGACCCCGGCGAGGGTGTGCGCGCCGAGGTCGGCGCGATGACCTACCTAGAGGACGGCATCGAGATGCAGACGTCGACCGGCGGCGGGTTGCTCAAAGGCCTGAGCCGTATGGTCACCGGCGAGTCATTCTTCATCACGACCTTCCTCAACCAGGGCCGCGACAAGCGTCGCGCCGCCTTCGCCGCCCCGTTTCCTGGCAAGATCATCCCTCTCGACCTGACGGCGCTCGGCGGTACCTTCCTGTGCCAGAAGGACTCCTTCCTCTGCGCCGCGGCCGGTATCGAGATCGAGATCGCCTTCAACAAACGCCTCGGCGCCGGCATTTTCGGCGGTGAGGGCTTCATCCTGCAACGCTTGAAGGGAAACGGGTTGGCCTTCGTCCACGCCGGCGGCACGATCATCGAGAAGGAGCTGGCGTCGGGAGAAACCTTGCGCGTGGATACCGGATGCCTGGTGGCCTTCGCCCCGACCGTCGATTACGACATCCAGTTCGTCGGTGGCTTCACCAATGTCCTTTTCGGTGGCGAGGGCCTCTTCTTTGCCCGCATGACCGGCCCCGGCAAGGTCTACCTGCAGAGCCTGCCTTTCTCCCGCCTGGCCGATCGCGTGATCGCGGCTGCACGCTTCCACCGCACCGACGAGCGCAAAGGCGTGGCCGGGCTTGGGGGGAACATCCTGGGGGGCCTGATCAGCGGGAGATAGAAGATCGGACGATGGACCACGGACCATGGACGATGGTGTGTGGTCCGTGGTCCGTCGTCCATGGTC
>CAZEMA010000064.1:0-14100 GCA_964513155.1 uncultured Anaerolineaceae bacterium | reverse complement strand
ATGCCACACCCGATGCACCGGTCGCGCAGCACCCTCGGCCGTTTGACCAATACGGTCTCACCCAAAGCATTGGGCCCCTCGTACGGCTCGAGGACGATGGCTTTGTCCGGGATTGGGCACATCTCCTCACACACGATGCAGTCGCGGAAGTCGGCCCAGGGAATGCAGCGGTTCTGGTCGACAAAGGCCTTCCCGATGACCCGCTGCCTCTTCTCCTCCAGCGTCAAAGGCGGAATCGCCTGCACCGGGCAAGCCCAGCCGCAGGCATTGCAGGCATAGTCGCAGTACCCCAACCGAGGCACGAGCACCGGGGTCCACAGCCCTTCCAGTCCAGCTTCAGCTAGCGATGGTTGGATGGCTGCGGTGGGGCAGGCACGGATGCACTCGCCGCAGCGGACGCACTTCGCCAGCAGATCGATCTCCCCCGCGCCGGGCGGCCGAATGAGGTAAGGGCTCTCCCGATTCGCCGCCTGATCGGCGCGCAGCAGGGCCACGCCGGCGACGGTCGCGCCGAGAACCGCCAGCACTTGCCTCCGGCTGGGATCGTACCCTTGCCACCGAGGTCTTCGCAGGCGGAGAGAGAACTGCACATCCGCCCCGGGACAGGACTCGAGGCAATCCAGACACATCGTGCACTCGCCCGGGTCGCTGGCATATCCCCTCGATGGCTGGATCGTCCCGGTCGGGCAAACCCGGGTACACAGGTCACACTGCTTGCACTCCGACCCCACCTCCCGCTGCACGAGCGCTGCCTTGCTCACCACGCCCAGGAGGCCGCCAAGGGGACACAGGTAGCGGCACCAGAATCGCTCCGCCAACAGGTTGAGCAGGACAATGCCCGCCAGAACGCCCGCCAGCGGCAGAGCCCAGCGGTAGAAGAGTGGCTCGGCGGGGAACAAAGCGGGCCGCAGTGCCTCATCTAGCACTTCGATTGCCGGCCTCACCGGCCGAAGCCGGTACAACGTCACCTCGGCCATGGTGACCAGTCGCTCCGCCCCAGGCCAAACGCTGGTTGCCAGCGTCCGCAGGAGCAGTGTCAAGGGGTCAAAGATCAGCAGGCTCAGGTTGGCAAGCGTAGCCGCGCCCAGAACGGCGATCATCAGGCCGTACTTTCCCGAGCGCCAGCCTTCGGCGGGAGGTAGCCGCTGGCCACGCCAGCGGCGAAGCGAGAGCAGGTCGAGCACCGTTCCCAGCGGACACAACCACCCGCACCACGCCCGCCCGAAGACAAGCGTCAGTGCGACGGTGACCAGAGCAACCATCGAACCAGCGATTACCGTTCGGCTGGCGATCCCGTAGGCGAGCATCGCCAGCGGATCCAGCCGGATGGGGAGATTCACCAGGGAAGTCGGCCAGCCGCTCTTGCGGGCTCCGACGAACAGCACAAGGAATACCAGGAGCGCGGCGTACTGCACCAGCCGCCTGGTGGTACCCAACGGGCCGACCCTCCGTCGCCGAGCTCGCTTGATCTCAGACGCCAAGAGTGACTTCCTCGATCTTGAGGTTCTCCAGATCGCTGCGCCCCAGGCCCATGGCCGCGCCGGCCCGAACGTAGCTCATCAGGCTGGGGTCGACCTCGAACAAGGTTCTTGCCGCATAGGAGTCTGCCGCCACGATGTCTGTGCTGGCGATGACGGTGTCCCGCTGCTGGACATCGGCCAGGCGTCCGCCCGACGGGCCGTTGGCGATCAGGATTCGAACGGCATCAATGACCGTCAGCTCCGGGCGGACCAGGCTGGTCAGATCCGCCAGGCGCTGCCCCAGATCCAAATGGATTGCGGGCCGATCCGCGATCACGCCCATCAGGTTCTTCATCCCCAGTGTCAGCCTCGCCAAGCTGTGGTGCTTGGCAATAGGGACATTGATCACGACGTCCGCGTTGAGCACATCATCATAGGCCTCGCACCGCTGCAGGCTCTGCGCCCCCGGGATCTCCACCGATACGTACTTGTACCCCGACATGATCTCCATCTCGCCGCCTGCCGCCAGCACCTGCTCCTGAATCCCACTTCGGGCGTAGGCCTCCTCGGCGGTCCCGCCGAAGGGAGAGTCCATGACCCGGACCCTCCCCGCGCCGGCCTCCCAACAGAGTTCGACAAGCGCGGCAACCACCCAGGGGTTCGTCGTCGCCGCGTACTCGTAGGTGTGGTAGGCCACGCAGATATTCGGTTTGATGATCACGTCGTCGCCTGTGGACACAAAGCGGCCGATCCCGCCCAGGGCGGCGATCGCGTTGCGAGCGAGGTCTCGCGGCTGGCCACCCCGCACCGCCACGAGATCGGGGAGCTCCTCCAGCGTCGGCGAGGGCGTTTCGGTGGGCCCCGGTGATGCCGTGGCGGGCGCGGCCGGCTGCGATGGCAGAGTCACTGTCTCTGATGGACTTGCCCGGGCAGGTAGAAGTGGCTCGGTGGATACAAGGCTCTCTCGCGGGCTGCAAGACCCGAGCAGATTCCCGACCGTCAGCGCGCCCATTCCGGTCGCCATGCAGCGGAGGAACTCCCTGCGTGTCATCCTCTTCATCTTCGCACCATCCCCATCCTGCCGTACTCTCACCTCAGCATTCGAACCCCGCAGCCGTCCTGCCAAGAAGCTGGCCAGTCAGATTCCTGCGGCCGAACCATCCCTAGGCCAGGCCCTTAGCCAGCCTGGAATTCCCAGGGGCCATGCCCCGCACAGTATACCGCGGGCCTTGAGACGGCCGATCCGATCGCCTCTTGGCCGGACGTCCGCCCGCAGGCTCCCCGGAAGCGCCTGCTCGCCTCTCGGATTACGGAGTCCTGTACAATCATGGCCGCACCGCGTGACGATCGACCGCGCCCTTCGTCGGCTCAGCGGAGGCTTATGCCCAACCTCACAGACGCTCTTCTACCCAGACTGACCGCCACCCGGCTTCCCGGCCTCGATCTTGGCGACCAGGCCGTGCATCCGGCCTACGACGGCCTGTCGATTCTGAACCTGCCTCCCAGCCTATGCCGGTGGTTCCGCTCGGCCGGGCTTCCTCACCCCCCGCTCGCTGTCCCTGGGCTGGACGACCTGGCCTCTGACGCCCGGCAGATTGTCATCGTCCTCATCGACGCCGTCTCGTTCGACCGCTTTGTCCACTGGATTGCCGATCTCCCCGTGGTTACCGCGGCTTTCGGTCAACACCATCTTCTGATGCCCCTGACCTCCGTCGTCCCCTCGACCACCGTCTCTGCCCTCACGACCTTGTGGACGGGGCGCAGCCCGGCCGAGCACGGCCAGGTCGGTTACGAGCTCTTTCTGAAGGAATTCGGCCTGGTCGCCAACATGCTGAATCACTCGCCCGTCGCTTTGGATCGTCAGGCAGGACTGCTGCTCCAGGCCGGGTTTGAACCAACCTCGGCCCTGCCAGTGCCCACCCTCGGCCCTCACCTTCACAGCGCCGGCGTTGAGGTGCACGCTCTGCTCCCGCACTCGATACGAGGCTCAGGCCTTTCCCGCATGCACCTGAACGATGTCGCCCTCCACAGCTACGCGACGCTCGCCGATCTCTGGGTCGCCCTCCGGGACCTGGCCGACCGCCCTCTCGACCACCCTCGCCTGCTCTGGGCCTACTATGGGGAGGTCGATGCCCTGTCCCATCGGTACGGGCCCGATTCGGAGCAAGCCCACGCGGAGTTCGATGCCCTCACCCAAAGTCTTGTCACCGGCTTCCTCAACCGACTGTCCGGCCAGGCCCGTGGCCGAAGCCTGCTGATTCTCCTCTCCGATCACGGTCAGATTGCCACCCGGCAGGATTCCCGTTTCGAGATACGCCATCATCCCCGGCTGGTTCGCTGGCTCCATCTTCTGCCGACCGGGGAAAACCGTCTGGCCTACTTGTACCACCTCCCGGGTCGTTACCAGGAGGTCGCCGGGTATTTCGAGCAGACGTGGCCTGGAGCATTTCGACTGATCGCCTCAGACCATGCCCTTCAGTCGGGCCTCTTCGGCCCGGGTACGCCCGCCGAGGCCACTTCCGACCGAATCGGGGATGTCGTCGCCGTCAGCCAGGGTGATGCGTACCTGTGGTGGGCAGCGAAGGAGAACGTCCTCTTGGGCCGGCACGGCGGCCTCTCCCGCGAGGAGATGCTCGTCCCCCTCCTGGCCACCCGTCTGGGCTGATCAACAACACACCGGGTTTGTCGAACAAACCCGGTGTCTGTATTCGCGCGCCGGGGCCGGTCTGCCCCTCGCCTTCCTCGGGATCTGCGAAACCCCTCTTCCAAACACGACGGATAGAACCGCAGCCTGAGCACTCTTGGAGGTGCCGCCTGTTTACGGCGTCGTGGGCTCACCGCCTGGAGGGGTCAGCGTCGGCAAGGGCAGCAGGTAGGGTGCGTCGCTCGGCACCAACATGACCTGGATCCCCGGCGACAGCTTCAGGATGTATTCGTAGGTGAGCACTTCGGGGTGGTCCTGCAGGGCGGCGGCGATCATCTCCAGCGCCTGTGCCTCCGCCTCGGCCTCGATCAGGCGCGCCTCCGCCTGTCCCTGGGCCGCAATCACTACCGCGTCCGCCAGGCCCTGCGCCACCTGCCGGGCCTGCTCGGCCTCCTGGCGGCGCTGCTCTACCACAAGTGCCGCCTGCTGCGCCTGTTGCTCGGCAACCTGCTTCTGCTCGACCGAGGCTGCGTACTCGGGCGAGAATGTGATGTTGCGCAGCACGAAGTCCACCAGGATCATTCCGTTCTCCGCCAGTTTCTCGGCCAGCCTCGACCGCACACCCTCGATCAGTTCCTCGCGCCGGGTGGTGACAATCTCCTCCACGCCGTACTGAGAGACCTGATCCCGGATGATGCCGCGTGCCTGAGGACGCACCAGCTCGTCGGTGTATCGATTCTGCCACTCAATGTGCACCTGGATCACCTTGCTGGGGTCGATGGCGAAGATGACGGAGGCATCGACGAAGACTTCCTGGCCATCGGCGGTCCTCGCCGCAACGGAGTCGTCGCCCTGGACCTGGCCCTCCGCGGTTGCGATCGACATCGTGTAAGTCTGTCGGGAAATCGGGTAGACCACGACGGATTCGAAGAAGGGGATCACCCAGTGGAGGCCGGGGCCGAGCGCCTGAGGACGGTAGCCTTCCGGAACAGCCGCGGAGATGACGACCCCCCGCTCCTCGGGTTGGATGAACACCAAGCCGGCCGCGACGGAGGTCAGGACGACCGCCGCGATCATCGCCCCCAACACGAGCCCGGCCGCCCCTTTGAGATTGCGGCCCCGCGAGGCCCGCACCACGGCGAAGGCGATAACCCCAATGGCCACGACCCAGGAGAGCGTGGCCAGGCCACGAAGCATCTCGGCGACGTTCACATCTTCCTCCTCTTGGGAATCACTCCGGCGATTATAGCATGCGCTCCTCGGTGCAGCCCGACGACGCGCTGACGTTGCCCTGGCATAAGCCTCGTGATAGCATGCATCGCATGCGCCGTAGCCGCGCCCGCGTTGAGGCCTTCACCGTGGAGCCCACCGATAGGACGGCAGCCCACCTGAGTTGCCGCCCACCGGCCGTCCCGGCGCCAGGCCAGGCTTGGCTCGCGCTTCTCCCGGGAAGCGGCGCGGCTCAAAGTGGCCAGGAGGAGAGAAAGCCAGGCTAGCTCGGTTCTCGCTCCAGCAGAATGGTCACGGGACCGTCGTTCTCGATCTCGACCAACATGTGAGCGCCGAACTCGCCGGTCTGCGTTGGCACGCCGTGGGCCGCCAACTGCTCGGCGAAACGCTGCACCAGGGGTTGGGCCACTTCGGGTAGGGCGGCATCGATGAAGCTCGGCCGCCGACCCTTGCGGGAATCAGCATAAAGGGTGAACTGGGAGACAACGATGGCAGCCCCGCCCACGTCCTGGATCGACAGGTTGGTCTTCCCTTCGTCATCCTCAAAGATGCGCAGCCCGGCACACTTCTCCGCCAGCCAATCGGCCTCGGCCTGGGTGTCCCCTTGGCCCACCCCCACGAGGATGACCTGACCCCGCCCGATCTCGGCCAGCGTGCGCCCCGCAACCACCACCCGCCCCCGCCGAACCCGCTGCAAGACCACTCGCATGGTGATCTCCATCAACCTTCCCGGGAGCTCCAAGCTCCCGGGAAGGTTTCTTTGCCACCTCACGGAAGGCCGACGGCCTGACGCACCTCGGCCATCGTCTCCTGGGCGACTACACGCGCCCGGCTTGCCCCATCCCGTAGGATCTCCCACACGTGATCCGGATTGCAGGCCAGCTCGGCCCGCCGGGCGCGGAACGGCTCCAGCCGGGCATTCAGGTTGCGGGCGAATAGTTGCTTGCAGTCGACACAACCGATCCCCGCCCGTCTGCATTCTTTGTCCACGCTCGCCACCTCCTCCGGAGAGGAGAAGACCTTGTGCATCGAGAACACATTGCAGACGTCGGGATTGCCGGGATCCGAGCGGCGGATGCGCTGAGGGTCGGTTACCATCGTCATCACCCTCTGAGCGGTGACCTCAGGCGTGGCCGCCAGCTCGAGGTGATTGTCTAGGCTCTTGCTCATCTTCTGCTGGCCGTCCGTACCCAGGACCTTCGGCACCGGCGTGCTCTTCATCTCCGGCTCGATCAGCACTTGGGATCCGTAGCGATAGTTGAATGAGCGGACGACCTCGCGGGCGAACTCGATGTGCGGGGCCTGGTCCATTCCCACCGGGACGTAGTTGGCCTTGTACAGGACGATGTCGGCCGTCATCAGCACGGGGTAGCCCACCAGTCCATAGTTGATGTTGTTCGGCTGTTGGCGGGCCTTTTCCTTGAAGGTCGGTAGGTCGGTCAGCTTGCCCAGCGGGGTGACCATGGAAAGGATCGTGTGGAGCTCGGTCACTTCGGGAACGTGCGACTGCACGAAGACCACGGATTCTTCGGGCCGAATCCCCGCTGCCAGCCAGTCCAGCATCATCTCCTGGGTATTGTCCCGCAGCCCTTGCGTGTCCTCCATCGTGGTCAAGGCGTGCAGGTCGACGATGCAGTAGAAGCACTCGAAGTCATCCTGCAGGGCAACATAGTTCTGGATGGCGCCCAGGTAGTTGCCCAGGTGCTGGCGGCCGGTGGGCCGGGCGCCAGAGAATACGCGGCCCTTCTTCTTGCCCAAAGGGACCTCCCTCTACACCAGTTTCGAGACCAGCCCGGAGATCTCCCCCGGTTCGGCGTGACGTCCGGTCTCAACCTTGGAGTAGACGAGCTTGCCGTTGACGGTCACTTCGAAGCGTCCGCCACCGGAGGGGATTAGCTTGATTGATTCGATTTTGTCTTCGAATTCGGCCAGAAGCTCGACCACCAGACCGGTGGCCCGATCCGTGTAATGTCAAAGTCTGCAGTATTCGACCTCGATGCGAAGCACAAGTCCCTCCCGATGGTTTCATGTGGGCCCTCTTGGGTCGAGCGAGGGGTCAGGCCTCAGTATATCGCGTCCGGGGGGCCCCAGGCAAACGGGAGGCGGTCGGCGGAGAGACCCTCGCGAGCACGACGTCTTCCAGATCCCTCGTCTCTGAGAGGAGGCGCAACGACCCATTCTCTTGCTCCCCACCCCTCGCCATCCGGGACTTGGCCCGGGGTCTCTCCTATGCGATAATCAGGCGGGACACGAGGAGGTGAACCATGCGGCGTATGATGATGCTTCTGGCGGGCGCCATGTGTGGCGCACTCGTGGGCTCGGTCACCGCCCTGTTGCTTGCGCCAGTTTCCGGCATGGAGGTGCGCCAGCGGATTCGTGGCCGCGTCGCCGACATCCGCGCCGATGTGATCGAGGCCTACGAGACGCGCCGGGCCCAGCTGGAAGCGGAACTCGAGGCCCTTCGCAAGCCGCGCCCATCCGCGGAAGCATAGGCCCCCAGGCAATCCGAAACCCCGAACGCGCCACGGGACCCGCAGTGCGGGTCCCGTGTCCCTGACGACTGGCCTCAGGTGCCGCGCAACTCGTGTACGTCCCTATCCGGAGGGCGTGTACACTTGGATATGGTACGGCGCCGGCTGCCATGTGTAACGGGCCGTCCCTATCACCAGCAGCGTTGCCCGGTCAAACTCCCCTCCAAGCCCCAGCGGGCCGAATTCACCATGCTGATTGTCGTCCAACAGGATCTCGGTCACACTCGTCGAAGATGGGCCGGTTCGGACGAGGACGAGACGATAGGTCTGGGGAACCCGGTTGTATAGACGGACGAAACCCTCGGCCGCCCAGCCGCCGTCCCCTTCCTCAAAGTCTTCCGTGTAGCCGATCGCCGGGATGGAGATGTCGTCGACCAGGAAGCCCTCGCCGTTCACCGAGAGGTCGGTGACGTACTCGAACCGGAGTTGGATCCCCTGGCCCGCGTAGTCCGAGAGATCGATCGTCTCCTCGACCCAGACTCCTGACGTCCCGCCGCCACTGAAGCCCGTGTAGCCCCAACCGTAGGCGCTGCCCGCCGGATCGTAGTCCGTTCCGGAGGGGGTTGTCAGGATCGTCCAGGTCTGGCCCGCGTCTTCGGAGATCTCCAGGTAGGTATAGTCCCAGCCCTCCTCGATGTCGAACCATGTCCAGTAGGAGAGCTCGATCGGGCCCGTGGCCCCGGTAAGGTCGAAGCTCCGGCTGAACGTCATATCGGAGACATTCCCCCGGTTTGACCAGAAGGCCCACTCGCCCGAGTGCGGCTCGGTTGGGACGACCTGCGCCATCGTCGCCCCATCGAAAACGACGCGCCAGTCCGTCGCTGGATCGCCGCCGCCAAGGCAGTCGATGCCCAGGGCGTCGATCCCAAACTGGCTCACGGTCGACGAGGGCAGGTCAAGCGGGCAATCCGCCCACCGGTCCTTGGCGCTCATTATCGGTGCGCCGGGATAGGAGGGCATCGTGTAGCGCCCGTCTCCAACGGTTGAGTCCTGCAGCAGCAGCGTCACGGCGAAGTCGCGGAAGAGCTCGTCCGCCAGGATCAGCTGGCCGGTCAGGGGATCACGGAGACCGAGGTCGGCCGTCGTCTGATCGACGGAGTCCAGCCCGTTGCCTTGGTGGGAGGCCAGGGCCCGCGAAGCCTCCTCGCCGAACCGCTCGAGGAAGTACTCCATGAATAAGAAGGACTGCCCATAGTGCAGGTTGGAGTCCTCGCCGGAGGGCCAGAAGGTTAGCGGGATGTCTGGGGCTGCAGCGTAGGCATAGTCCCAGCCGCCGACGTTGTAGCCATTGAGAAAAGAAGCCAGATCGGCAAACCCCTCGTCTAGCCAGCCCTCCTCGTTGGGATCCAGGTTCCACTGGATCATGTGCGCGAACTCATGGGCCAGCGTGCTGAGGGTGTACTCATCCGCCAGGCTCTGCCCATCGGCGCTGACATAGAACATCTCATGGCCGTTGGAGTACTCGCTGATCTCAGGGACGTACTCGTCGTTCGAGCCATAGTAGCCGGCGACCCAGGACCCGAGGCCCCGGGTAAAGAGGATGTGCAGGTGCGGGTCGCCATCAATTCCCGGGGTCCACTCGCTGCCGAAGAACTCACGGTCGGTCGGGTAGATGCGGGACTCGAACTCGTCGACCAGCGCCCGCACATCGCTGAGGTCGTAGTCCACGTCTAGCGCCACCCAGAAGTAGACGTGAGGAGAGGCGTATACCATCTCGGCCTGCACTTGAGAGTACTCCGTCGTGTCGTCGTTGTAAACCCAGAAGGCCTCGACGGTCCCCACCGGGATCGGGGTTGCGCTGGTGGCCAGGACGCGGGGGACGTCATGCAGCCCCTGCAATCTCTCGGCCAGGAGAACTTCGTCGGCCTCCGGAACGTAGGCCTGCGCCAGCAGGTCGCGGCTTTCGATGGCCAGAGGGGAGACTGGCGTGGCGTGGGAGACGTCGGGTGGGAGAGCCGTTGGCGTAGGTATCGGGCCGGTGATCACTGGCTGGGTGGGACTGGCCGCGATCGGAGGCTCAGAGGGGGTCGGCGTCGGCGTGGCATAGAGGCCAGGCGGGGCTGTCTGAGTCCACGAGTAGATGTAAAGCACCGAGACGCCGGTTGCCGCTACGAGGCACAGACAACACAGGAGTGCTACCACTAACGCTACGACGATACACGGGACTGCCCATGCGCTCTTCGAGGTCATGATTCCTAGCCCTCCCCAATCGTAGTGCGTGCGATTATAGCCTGCTTTGGCAACCCCCACTCCCGGGACATTCGTCCTTCGAGAGTCGCCCTTGGCCGACTTGGCGCGTTCGCCGCCCGACTTCGGAAGTCCCAGGGACTTCCGAAGTCGGGCATTGTGGCAGAGGCGGAGCGAGGGCGTCTCAGCCTGCCCTCAGCCGCTCCAAGTCAGCGACGACATCTTCCAGGGCGGCCGCAAAGACCGCTTCCATCACCTCCGACCCCGCCTGGTACGGCCCCTCAAAGACGCCGTCGCCCAGCGCCTCTCGGAGGCTGGCGGGATCGAGGCGGGTTTCGAGGTCAACGGCCGCTTTCTCGCCCGGAGGCAGCGGCGCTACCTGGTTGAAGGAGAAAGCTTCGCTCCAATTGGCGTGGCCCAGGTGAAGCCCACGCTGCTCTGCCACCGCCTGGACATGTGGCGCATCGAACCACGAATACCATCCGATCCGCACGCCTGGCAAATGGGCAAGGAGCTCCTCGAGTGCCGCCGTGACCGGGGCGTTCCCACCGTGTCCGTTGAGCACCAGGATCCGCCGGAATCCCTGGCGGTGCAGCTCTCGCAGGATGTCTTCGAAAAGCATCAGGTAGGTGCGAGCCCGGAGGCTGATCGTACCCGGGTAAGCGGCAAAGTATGGCGAGAGCCCGAAAGACACGGGTGGGGCCACCAGCACGCCCGTTTGCTGGCTGGCGGCGTCGGCCAATGCCAGGGGGATGCGGACATCGGTCGTCAGGCTGAGGTAGCCGTGCTGTTCGCAGGCGCCCAGGACCAGCATCGCACGGTCCTCGCGCTGCAGGTAGGATTCAACATCCATCCAGTTCATGTCTTCAAAGCGCATGGGAACCTCGAGCCCCGACTTCGGAAGTCCCAGGGACTTCCGAAGTCGGACATAGCGCTACACGACAATGTTGACCAGCCGGCCTCGCACAACGATGACCTGCCGCGGTGGACGGCCTGCCAGCTGGCGCTGGACGGGTTCGCTGGCAAGTGCCCTCGCCCGCGCCTGCTCCTCGGTGATGTCAGCCGGTACCGTGATCCGGTCCCGGACTTTCCCGTTGACCTGGATCACCAGCGTAATCTCCTCCGCCCTGGCGATCTCCGGATCGAAGGAAGGCCAGGGTTGCTGGTGGATCGAGTATGGCTTGCCCAGCCTTGCCCAGAGCTCCTCGGCGATGTGTGGCGCGACCGGAGCCATCAACAGCAGGAGCGTTGTGACTGCCTCATCCCAAGCGGGCGTTCCTCCCAGGAAGCTCCGAGATTCCTGCAAGGCGTTGGTCAGCTCCATCAGCGCCGAAACGATCGTGTTGAACTCGAATCTCTCGAAGTCGTTCGAGACGTGCTGGATGGTCTGGTGGGTCACCTGCTGCAGACGCCGAACCTGCCCCGCCTCCGGCCGACCGACTTGGGCGGTTGGGCGCTCGACGACCAACGACCACACTCGGTTCAGCCATCGCACTGTCCCTTCGATTCCCTGGCTGCTCCACTGGCCACCCTCCTGCCAACGGTAAGCGAACATCAGGTAGGCTCGCAGGGAATCGGCCCCATGCTTGGCCACCAAGGCATCCGGGGCCACAACATTGCCGCGGCTCTTGGACATCTTCTCGCCATCCTCGCCCAGGATGATCCCCTGGTTGCGGAGCTGCAGCATGGGCTCGTCGAAAGGCACCAGCCCCATATCGCGCAATGCCTTGGTAAAGAAGCGCGTGTAGATCAGGTGCATGGTGGCGTGCTCGATCCCCCCGGTGTAGCAGTCCACCGGCATCCAGTAGTCGAATTCGCGCGGATCCCAGGGGGCCTTGTCGTAGGCGGGGCTCAGGTAGCGATAGTGGTACCACGAGGAGCACATGAAGGTGTCCATTGTGTCGGTGTCGCGCTCGGCCGGCTGGCCGCAAACCGGGCATGTTGTAGTCTTCCATGTCGGGTGCAGCTTCAGCGGGCTCTGGCCTGTGGGGAGCCACTCGACGTCGTCGGGCAGCAGCACCGGAAGCTGGTCTTCCGGCACGGGCACCTGGCCGTGCTCCGGGCAATAGATGATCGGGATCGGGGCGCCCCAATAGCGCTGGCGCGAGATCAGCCAGTCACGCAGGCGATAGGTGACCGCCGCCTTGCCGATACGCTGCTCTTCGAGCCATCGCGTGACTTGACCGATCGCCTCGGGAACCGGGGTCCCGTCGAACGGTCCGGAGTTCACCATGCGGCCCGTGCCTGTGTAGGCATTCTCCAGCGCTTGGCCGTCCCAATCCGGGGGAGCGATCACGACCGGGATGGGCAGGTCGTACTTCCTGGCGAAGGCGAAGTCGCGCTCGTCGTGCGCGGGCACGGCCATGATGGCTCCGGTGCCGTAGGTCATCAAGACATAGTCAGCAATCCAGATCGGGATACGCGCCCGGTTGACCGGATTGACAGCGTAAGCGCCGATGAACACGCCCGTCTTATCCTTGTCGGCCGCCTCACGCTGGATGTCCGACTGGCGGGCGGCCTGGGCTACATAGGCCTGCACTTCGGTCTTCCGGTCCGGCGCGGTCAGCTTGGCGACCAACGGATGTTCGGGGGCCAGCACCATGAAGGTCGCCCCCCACAGGGTGTCAGGGCGCGTGGTGAACACTTCGATGGGGTCTTCCTGCTCAGTGCGGAATACCACCGATGCACCCTGGCTGCGCCCGATCCAGTTCGTCTGCAATGTGCGCACGCGCTCCGGCCAGTCGATGCTCGAGAAATCCAGAAGTTGCTCGGCGTAGTCCGTGATGCGGAAGAACCATTGCTCAAGGTTCTTCTTGATGACCGGGGTTTTGCAGCGTTCACAGTGCCGGTCGTCGCCCCATACCTGCTCACGGGCCAACGTGGTGTTGCAGTTCGGGCACCAATCTACCGGTGACATCTTCTTATACGCCAGCCCGCGCGTGAACAGTTGGATGAAGAACCACTGCGTCCACCGGCAGTACTCCGGATCGGAGGAAACGGCCTCGCGCTCCCAGTCGAACATGCCGCCCATGCGCCGCAGCTGGCGCCGCATGTTGTCGATGTTCTGGTATGTCCAGGTCTTGGGATGGATACGTCGCCGGATGGCGGCGTTCTCGGCGGGCAGGCCGAAGGCATCGAACCCAATGGGGAACATCACGTTGAAGCCGCGCATCCTCAGGTATCGGGCGCGGGCATCGGAGGGGGCCATGGGATACCAGTGCCCGAAGTGCAGATCTCCCGAGGTGTAGGGCAGCATCGTCAGGAAGTAGAACTTCTTCCGGTTGGGGTCAATCCTTGCCCGGTACAGGCCGTCGGCTTCCCAGCGCGCCTGCCAACGGGGCTCGATGGCCGCAGGGTCATAGCGATCGGGCCTGGGTCTTGTCTCTTCCGAGGTAATGCGTTTCTTTGCCATCGAATGCCTCCATCCCGAAGGTGCCACTCGCGTGCCCCGCCCAGAGATTGGATCCGGAACGAGAGAAGCCCCTCGCCTGATCAGGGACGAAGGGGCCTCCGCGGTACCACCCTGTTTGCCCGCCCCGAAGGGCTGGGCCGCTCGATGTCGCGCTAACGGGCGAAACCCGCCGCCGGCTAGCCATCCGGTTCACCGGCGAGGCCTGCCCCAAGGGGCAGCAGGCGAGTTCAGCATTTGGGCTTTGCCCGAGCGACAAAGCCTCCAGCGCTCCGCGGGCGCCGCAGCCTCTTGGCTGCGGCACGCCCGTGCGGCGCCTGGATGGCGCCTGCCGGCAGCGCTGCAGCCTCTTGGCTGCGGCACGCCCGTGCGGCGCCTGGATAGCGCCCGCCGGGCGCGCCTTGCCGGGTTCACACCCTCCCCGGCTCTCTGGCGGATTGCCTACTACTCCTGCCCTGGCCTGCTATTCAGTTGTCTGGTGGACCCAGTGGGATTCGAACCCACGACCTTCTCAATGCCATTGAGACGCGCTCCCAACTGCGCTATGGGCCCTTGATGATCACCTGTGGACCTGGCGGGATTCGAACCCGCGACCTCTTCAGTGCGATTGAAGCGCGCTCCCAACTGCGCTACAGGCCC
>CAZEMA010000063.1:11798-14153 GCA_964513155.1 uncultured Anaerolineaceae bacterium | reverse complement strand
ACACCCGGTCGAGCCCAGGACAGACCGGACGCTGCCCATTGGGCCCGCAGCCTGCCGTCAAGGCCGTAGAGATTGAAGAACCCCTCGATGCGAGTCACGACGAGCGGCTCTGGCGTCGGGACGGCCGTCTCGGACGGAGGCGCCACGGTCTCGGAGGGCGGCACCATGGTCTCACTCGGGACCACGGTCGTGGGGACCGTCTGGCTGGTCGGCGGCGCCTCAGTGGGAGACGTCCCCTGCCCAAGGCCACTACAGGCCAGGGCAGCGCTCAGCGGAAGGACGATAGCCAGCAAGAGTGGGAGCGCTCGTTTCATCGGGGCCTTGCCTCTCCGGAAGAGATGGATGGCGCGTTGAAAGTCTACACCCCGGATACCGGTGCCGCAACGGCAAGCAGTTCTTCCTCCCCCGCTTCTCCCATTGACCAAATGGTGACGGCTGGGTAGAATGATACCGACCGGTCGGTATGATTCGCTGGGAGGTCAGATCCGGATGGCACAAGCGAGAGGTCAAAAAACGCGGTCCAAGATCCTCGAAGCTGCGGTCGACTGCTTCTCCCGTAACGGGTATGAAGCCACCGGCGTGGCGGAGATCTGCGCCGGTGCCGGCGTGACCAAGGGCGCCTTCTACCATCACTTCCCCAGCAAACACGCGGTCTTCCTGCAATTGCTCGACCAGTGGCTCTCGGGGTTGGACGTCCAGCTCTCCTCTATTCGGGCGGGTTCGTCCGACGTGCCCCAGGCCCTGGAGAGGATGGCCTCCATGGCGCCCTCCGTCTTCGAGGTCGCCAGCGGCCGTGTCCCTCTGTTCCTGGAGTTCTGGACACAGGCCAGCCGCGACCCCGAGGTCTGGAAGGCCACGGTCGCCCCCTACCGCCGCTATCGGGGCTACTTCGCCTCGCTCATCCAGGCCGGCATCGATGAGGGGACGCTGCGCCAGGTCGACCCGGATGCCTCCGCCGGCTGGATCGTTTCGCTGGCGGTGGGACTCTTGCTGCAAGGCCTGCTCGACCCCGAAGGGGCGGATTGGGGTCTCGTGGCCCAAGACGGGATGCGGTCTCTGCTGGACATCCTACGAATCAAGCGGGCCTAGGACGGGCACTGGCTCATCCGCCCGCAAGGAGAAACAGGAAGAATGATCCTCGTCACCGGCGCCACTGGCCACATTGGGAACGTCCTCACCCGGGAGTTGGTCTCCCGGGGCCAGAAGGTCCGGGCGCTTTTCCTCCCCGGGGAAGATCCCGCGCCATTGGAGGGTATCGACGTCGAGCGCTTCGAGGGCGACATCCTCGACCCCGACTCGCTGGCCTCCGCCATCCGCGACGTCACCACGGTTTTCCACCTCGCCGGGTTGGTTTCGATCATGCCTGGCATGGCTGACAGCCTGTACCGGGTCAACGTAGTCGGCACCCAGAACGTCGCCCGGGCCTGCCTGCAGGCCGGAGTCCGGCGTCTGGTGTACACCAGCTCCATCCACGCTATCGCCCTGCCCCCCGAGGGGACCACCATCGACGAGTCGCTCCCCTTCGATCCGGAGCAGACCTGGGGCGACTACGACAAGACCAAGGCAATGGCCTCCCTCGAGGTGCGCAAGGCAATCGCCGATGGGCTGGATGCGGTCATTGTCTGCCCGACGGGCGTCATCGGTCCCTACGACTATCGCGGCTCCGAGATGGGCACATTCCTCCTCAGCTGCGCTCAGCCGAAGCCCAAGCTCTACATCGACGGCGCTTACGATTTCGTCGATGTGCGAGATGTGGCCAGGGGGCACATCCTCGCCTGCGAGCGAGGCAAGACGGGAGAGAGCTACATCTTGGGTGGGGCACGGATCGGGGTCAAGCAGATCATCGCCACGGTCGAGGAGATCACCGGCAGGGTCGGGCCTCACCTACGAGTCCCGATCTGGCTGGCCCGCCTCGCCGGCGCCGTTGCCCCGTTCTACTACCGGTTGGCGAAGGCCAAACCGCGTTTCACCCCCTACTCGATTCACACGGTGACGAGCAACTCCACGATCAGCAATGCGAAAGCCCGTCGCGAGTTGGGTTACACCTCGCGCCCGCTGAGGGATTCCATCGCGGATACCCTACGCTGGTTCGGCGAGCATGCCACCCCAGCTCCAGCGTATGCCCGGATCGAGGACTGAGCCCTCCTGCAAACATCGTATGGACACCCCCGAAGGGCAGTGCGGTTGCGGTCTTCGTGAGACCTGCCCGCCGGGCCTGTCGACATGAGGAAACATGAAGCGTCTGATTCGAGACTGGAAAGGTAAGGTTGCCGTGATCACCGGAGCTTCGAGCGGTATCGGGGAAGCCACCGCGCGCAAGTTGGCCGGCAAAGGGCTCAAAGTGGCCCTTGTCGC
>CAZEMA010000063.1:0-11698 GCA_964513155.1 uncultured Anaerolineaceae bacterium | reverse complement strand
GCGAGATGCGCGCCCGCAACAGCGGCCACATCATCAACGTCAGCTCGGTCGCTGGCAGCTTGCCGAGCCAGGGCGTGGCACTCTACTGCGCCACAAAGTCGTTCCTAGACACTTTCACCACGGCCCTCTACCGGGAGCTACGAGGCAGCAATGTGCACGTCAGCGTTGTCAGGCCTGGGCCGGTGACAACCGAGTTCTTCGCCGCTGCCGCCTCCAAGCCCGCCGGCTACCCCGTGCCGGCCGAGGCCTTCGCCATCGGGGTCTCCGCCATTGCCGACCGCATCTGGTCCGTCCTCAACCGGCCGCGCCGGGTCGTCTACGTTCCCCGCCTGCTGTCCTTGGCCCCATGGATTGAGCTCTCGTTCGGTTGGCTCATCGATCGGTTCGGCCCGTTCCTGCTTCGTAACAAGCTGGCCCACGCTTGGGCCGCTGACAGGAATCGCTAGTCCCCACCCTGCCGCAGTCGCAGAATCAACGGCAAGGCTGCGGCAGGACATGCATCAAGCCCGCGGCCACAGTGCGCCTCTGCTATAATGTCCTCGAAATGCCTCTCAGCCTGGAACAAGTTCGCCACATCGCACACCTTGCCCGCTTGCGGCTGACGCCCGAAGAGGAGAGCCGCTACCGCGAGCAACTCTCCGCCATCCTGGATTACGCTGCTCGCCTGTCCGAGGTGGACACCTCCTCCATTCCACCTACGGCCACCGTGTTGCCGCTTCGGGCACCGCTGCGCCCCGACTTGGCTCGCGCTGGGCTGCCTCTGGAGCGCGCTTTGGCCAACGCCCCCGCCATCGACGGGGGCATGTTTCGCATCCCACCCGTTTTCGACGACGAGTAGGGGCGCGGCCCCTGGCCCGCCCGGGACACACTTCCGGGCGTGAGACCAGGTTCGCCGGGCCCCTCACCGACGGTTAGATGTCCGACCTGACCGACCTCTCCCTGACCCAAGCCGCCTCTGCCCTGCGTTCTGGGAAAGTATCCTCTCGCGACCTGGCTCAGGCTTGTTTCGACCGCATTGGAGCCCTCGATCCCGAGCTGCACGCCTTCCTCACCCTCACACCCGAGCTTGCCCTGGGCCAGGCCCAGGCCGCCGACGAGCGTCTCGCCCGTTGGCGCCGCGCTCCCGAGCAGCCCCTACCCCTGACCTGCGGCATCCCCGTTGCCGTCAAGGACGTCCTTTGCCTGGAAGGTGTCCCGACCACGGCGGGATCCAGGATCCTCGAAGGCTTCCGGCCGCCCTATACGGCTACCAGTGTCCGCCGCTTGATCGACTCCGGCGCCGTTGTCCTGGGGAAGACCAACACCGACGAGTTCGCCATGGGTTCCTCGACCGAGAACTCTGCCTATGGTCCGACTCACAACCCCTGGGACCGCAGCCGCGTCCCTGGTGGCTCCTCCGGCGGCTCGGCGGCGGCCATCGCCGCCCGGATGTGCTTTGCCGCCCTCGGCAGCGACACCGGCGGGTCAATCCGCCAGCCGGCCGGGTTCTGCGGCGTCACAGGCCTCAAGACCTCCTACGGCCGCGTCTCGCGCTACGGGCTGATCGCCTACGGTTCGTCGCTCGACACCGTGGGCGGCCTCGCCCGCTCCGCCGCCGATCTGCTGCCCGTATTCACGGCCATCGCCGGCCACGATCCGCTTGACTCCACCTCGATGCCCGAGCCGGTCCCCGCGCTGAGCCTCGACGGCGCCGGTCTGGATGGCATACGCCTCGGCGTGCCCGAGGAGTATTTCATCCAGGGCATGCAGCCGGAGGTCGAGGGCGCGGTGCGGCAAGCGATCGATGTCTTCCGCTCGCTGGGCGCCGAGGTCACGCCCATCCAGCTGCCACACACCGACCTCGCCCTGCCCGTCTACTACCTGATTGCCCCTGCCGAAGCCTCCGCCAATCTTGCCCGCTACGACGGCATTCGCTACGGCCCCCGGGCGGAATCCAAAGACCTCTGGCAGCAATACGCTCTCACCCGCGGCGAACTCTTCGGCCCCGAGGTCAAGCGCCGTATCATGCTCGGCACCTATGCCCTCTCGGCTGGATACTACGACGCCTTCTACGCCCAGGCCCAGAAGGTTCGCACCCTGATCAAGGGCGACTTTGACGAAGCCTTTGGCCGGGTGGACCTGATCGCATGCCCCGTCACCCCAACCACCGCCTTCGCCATCGGTGCCCACGGCGACGATCCCCTCTCGATGTATCTGGAGGACGTCTTCACTCTGCCCGCCAACCTGGCGGGGGTTCCGGGCATCGCCTTCCCTGTCGGCTTTGACGCCTCCGGCCTGCCCGTCGGCATGCAGCTCAACGCTCCCCACCTCGGTGAAGCCGCATTGCTGCAGGCGTGCCACGCCTATCAGGGCGTCACCGAATGGCATAAGGAGCAGCCCCAACGATGATTCCCGATGCCGTCTCTCCCCAACCGCAGGAATCCTCCGGAGCCGTCGGGGTGAAGATCGTCATCCCCATGGCTGGCTACGGAACCCGTCTCCGCCCGCACACCTGGTCCAAGCCTAAGCCCATGGTCACCGTCGCCGGCAAGCCTGTGCTGGGCCATGTGCTCGACACCTTCGAGCGCCTGCCCGCCATCCGCGAGGTCGTCTTCATCGTCGGCTACCTGGGCGACCAGGTGGAAGCCTATGTTTCCCGTACCTACCCGCACCTTAACGCCTGCTACATCGAGCAGCGGGAACTGCTGGGCCAGTCGCATGCCGTCTGGCTCGCCCGCGAACACCTCCATGGCCCCGTCCTCATCGCCTTTGTCGACACACTCATCGAGACCGACCTGGCCACCCTGCCAACCGAAACAGCCGAGGCGGTAACCTGGGTGAAGGCTGTGCCCGATCCGCGCCGGTTCGGGGTGGCCGAGGTCAACGCCGAGAAGATGGTGCACCGCCTGGTGGAGAAGCCCCAGGACATGAGCAACAACCTGGCGCTCGTCGGGGTGTACTACTTCCAGCAGGCCGAGCGCTTGGTTGCAGCCATCGATGCCCAGATGAACCGGAAGATCCACCTCAAGGGCGAGTACTTCCTTGCCGACGCGGTGAACATCCTGCTGGAACAAGGCTTGCGGATGCGGATCCAGCCAGTCGAGGTCTGGCAGGACTGCGGCAAACCGGAGTCACTCCTGGAGACGAACCGCTACCTACTCGAGCACAGCCGGGACAACTCCGCCCACGCCGCCCAGAGGCAGGGCATCGTCGTCGTTCCGCCGGTCTTCATCGACCCCACCGCGGAAGTGCAGTCCTCTGTGATTGGCCCCCACGTCAGCATCGGCCCGGGGTGCGTCATCCGCCGGTCATTGATCCAGAACTCGATCGTCGATGCGGGCTCGGTGATCGTCGACACGTCGCTTTCGGCCTCCCTGATCGGCCGGGATGCCCGTGTCGTCGGGCGCGATCGAGCGTTGAATGTCGGGGATTCGTCCGAGATCGGCTTCGCTTAGCCGCCCTCGGTGGAGGCATGTGCCGTGGCGCCCGAACCGGTCGAGTGCCATTCGGGAACCTCCTATGGCGAGAGGCCGGTGGCCCTATGGTGGGAAGGGGAACGACTGTCGGTCGCTAAGGTCCTCGCCCGGTCGCAGCTCCCCGACGGCCGGCGGTTTCGCGTCCGGGTCGAGGACGGCAGGGTCTTCGATCTGGCTTACCACCCATCGCTTGACGAGTGGCACATCGATCAGGTATGAGCTTAACCGGGTATCGCCCGTGGTAGCCCGGCCAGTCCTCTACGGCAATCCATGAGCCGCACCGCCTTCGCGGTCGGCCAAGGAACACCGAAAGGCTGAAGGAGCACAGGAGCATGCGAGACTTCGTCGCCCGGCACGTCGCCAAGGTAGCGCCCTCGGGCATCCGGCGATTCTTCGACATCGTCGCCACCATGGAGGATGTGATCTCGCTCGGCATCGGCGAGCCCGATTTCGTCACCCCCCAGCCCATCCTGGAGGCCGGCATCCGCTCGCTCCAGCGCGGCGAAACGCATTACACCTCCAACTCGGGCACGCTGGAGCTGCGCCAGGCAATTGCCGATCATCTGCAGCGGCTCTATGGCGTGCACTACGAGGCGCGCGGCGAAGTGCTGGTTACCGTGGGCGTCTCGGAGGCCTTGTACCTGGCCCTGACGGCCACCTTGAATCCCGGGGACGAGGTGATCGTCCCCACGCCGTGCTTTGTCTCTTACCAGCCGGAAGTCATCTTCGCCGGCGGCGTCCCCGTGCCGTTGCGAACCCGGGTGGAGGACCAGTTCCAGGCTCGAGCCGAGGCGGTCGAGCCCCTCCTCACCCCCAAGACCAAGGCACTGCTCATCGGCTACCCCAACAACCCCACCGGCGCGGTCATGTCTCGGCCCAACCTCGAGGCTCTCGCCCGCCTCGCCCAGAAGTACGACCTGCTTGTCATCTCCGACGAGATCTACGACCGCCTGGTCTATGGTGGCCACCGGCATGTCTGCTTTGCCTCCCTGCCGGGGATGCGGGAACGGACGATTGTCTTGGGCGGCCTGTCGAAGGACTACGCCATGACTGGCTGGCGTGTTGGCTACGCCGCCGCGCCTGCGCCGCTGCTGGCCGAGCTGCGCAAAGTCCACCAGTACACCATCATGTGCTCTCCAACGACCTCCCAGGTAGCAGGCGTCGAGGCGCTCACCCATGGCGAGGAGCACGTTCTGGCCATGGTCGCCGAATACGACCGGCGCCGCAAGCTGATCGTTTCCGGGCTGAACTCGCTCGGCTTGCCCACCTTCGAACCGCTCGGCGCCTTCTACGCCTTCCCCGCGATCACCGCTTCGGGAATGGGCGACGAAACCTTCGCCGAGAAGCTGCTTGAGGAGGAGCGCGTGGCCGTCGTGCCGGGCTCCGCCTTCGGGGCCGACGGTGGATTCGTCCGTTGCTCCTATGCCACGGCCTACGAGAAGATCGAGGTGGCGCTTGAGCGGATGCGCCGCTTCATGGAGAGGCACGGATGAGTCGGTCGCCCTTCGGCGCCGGCCAACCACGCCAGCTGCAGGATTCGATGAGCACACCAGCCGCATTTGAGCCCGTCATTGGCCTCGAAGTCCATGCCGAGCTGCTCACGCAATCGAAGATGTTCTGCGGCTGTCCCGTCGTCGATCCCCTGGCGGCCAAGCCCAACACTGCCGTCTGCGAGGTGTGCACCGGCATGCCTGGGACGCTGCCCGTCATCAACCAGCGAGCCGTCGAGTTTGCCCTGCGCGCCGCTCTCGCCCTCCACTGCACCGCCGCCCAGACCAGCCTGTTCGCCCGAAAGAACTACTTCTATCCCGACCTGCCCAAGGGCTACCAGATCTCACAATACGAGCTCCCCCTGGCCCAGGCCGGCTGGCTCGATATCCTGACCCCCGGGGGCCCGAAACGGGTGAGGATCCGCCGCGTCCATCTCGAGGAGGACACCGGTAAGCTCTTCCACCGCACCGGCTCCTCGCTGGTGGACTACAATCGCTCGGGCGTTCCCCTCCTGGAGGTCGTGACCGAACCGGACCTGACCTCGCTCGATGAGATCAAGGCCTACACCACCAGCCTGCGCTCGCTCCTGCGTTACCTGGACGTCACCAGCGGCGACATGGAGAAGGGCGCCATGCGCTTCGAGGCCAACATCTCGGTGCGCCCGGTTGGTTCGCAAACCCTCGGCACCCGTACCGAAATCAAAAACCTTAACTCATTCCGCTCCATGCTGCGCGCCGTCGCCTTTGAGATCGAGCGCCACAGTCGCCTCCTGGCCGAGGGCGGCCAAGTCCGGCAGGAAACCCTCCGCTGGAACGAAATCCGCGGGGAGACCTATCCCGAACGCGGCAAAGAGGAAGCCAATGACTACCGCTACTTCCCCGAGCCCGACCTGCCGCCGCTCGTCGTCGACCCTGTCTGGCTCGAGCGCATCCGGGCCTCCCTTCCCGAACTCCCCGATGCCCGACGCGATCGTTTCGTCACGGCCTACGCACTGTCACCGGCCTCCGCCGCCTCCCTGACGGCCGACCGCCCCGTGGCCGACTACTTCGAGGTAACGGCCGCCGCAGCACCGACGATCGCTCCCCAGAGGATTGCCCACTGGGTGACGGGTGAGCTTTTCGCGCTGCTCAACCAGGCCGGCAAGGAGATCCAGGATTGCCGGGTCGCGCCATCGGCCCTGGCAGAGTTGGTCGGGCTGGTCGAGTCTGGCCAGGTCACCGCCGCCAGTGGCAAGGAGGTTCTGGCGGTCGCCTTCCGCTCCGGCGAGTCACCCGGCGCACTGGTTGCTTCCCGGGGCATGGCCCAGGTCAGCGACCGCGAGCAGATCGAGCGCCTGGTCGAACAGGCACTCACCACTCACCCGGCCGAGGTCGAGCAATACCTGGCGGGCAAGAAGGCTATTGAGCAGTGGTTCTTCGGCCAGGTGATGAAGGCCTCAACCGGCCGCGCCGATCCCGCCGTCGTCCGAGACTGCCTGGCCAAGCGCCTACGGGACCTGGAGAAGGGCCGCCAGCGCTTGTGAAAGCTGTCACTTGACGCACTCGAGACCCTCGGTTACGCTTAAAGGAAGGGTTAGGTCTGCCCGACCAGCGGCACGACGGCGCCGATTGGATTCTGCGCCACTCCCCTATACGCTCTGACACCGCGGGTGCCTTTCACAGGTGCCCGCGAATCTTGCCCCTGAGACTGGGGGCCATCTCACTCTGCGAGGGAAGACACCGTGAACGCATTTGAAATGGCACAGCAGCAGTTCGACGACGTCGCCGCCCAGCTCAACCTTGAGCCCGGCATCCGCGAAATGCTGCGCTGGCCCAAGAGGGAATTCAAATTCCAGATCCCGGTCCGGATGGATGACGGCAGCTTGAAGGTCTTCTTTGGCTTCCGCGTCCAGCACAACGATGCCCGCGGTCCAGCCAAGGGAGGCATTCGCTTCGCCGCCGACGAGACCCTTGACACCGTACGCGCCCTGGCCACCTGGATGACCTGGAAGTGCGCCGTCGCCGACATCCCGCTCGGCGGTGGCAAGGGCGGCGTCGTCGTCGACCCGTCGACGCTGAGCGTGGGCGAGAAGGAGCGTTTGTGCCGAGGCTGGATCGACGCCATCTATAAGAACATCGGGCCCCGCACGGATGTCCCCGCTCCCGACGTCGGCACGACGCCCCAGATGATGGGTTGGATGATGGACGAGTACTCCAAGCTCGTCGGCGTCTACACTCCGGGTGCCATCACCGGCAAACCTTTGGGCGCCGGCGGCTCGCTGGGCCGCACCGAGGCCACTGGCTTCGGTGTCATCTACACCTTGCGCGAGGCGATGAAGGTTCTGAAGATCGACTCGGCCAAGACCAGTGCCTCGATCCAGGGATTCGGCAACGTCGCCCAATATGCGGCCATCGGCTTCGGCACCGTTCTCGGCGGCAAGGTCGTCGCCGTCTCCTGCTGGGACCTCAAGGACCAGAAGTCCTGCACTTTCTACAAGAAGGCCGGCATCGACCCCGTCTTCCTGCAGAGTATCACCGACCAATACGGAACCGTCGACAAGGAGAAGGCCAAGAAGGCCGGTTACTCGATCGAGGCGGGCGACGCCTGGCTTTCGAAGGACGTGGACGTTCTTATCCCGGCGGCCAAGGAAGGCCAGATCACGGGCGAGAATGCCAGCAAGATCAGCAAGAGTGTCAAGCTCATTGCCGAAGGTGCCAACGGGCCCACCACCCCCGAGGCCGATGGGATCATCCAGTCGCGCGGTATCTTCATGATTCCGGACTTCCTGTGCAACGCCGGCGGCGTGACGGTCTCCTACTTCGAAGGGGTCCAGAATGACATGAACTTCTACTGGACCCGTGAGGAGGTCCTTACCCGGCTGGACGAGAAGATGACCAGCGCCTTCAAATCCGTGCTCGAGATGTCGAAGGAGAAGAGCGTTTACATGCGCGATGCAGCCTACATGGTCGCCATTGACAGTGTCGTCCGGGCGATGCAGTTCCGCGGCTGGTCCTAAGCCAGCACGCTACACTGGAGAGTGCGGGGGAGGCCCTGGGCGAATCGGCCCAGGGCCTCCCCCTTTGTGAGTGATGTGCGGTCGAGCAGAGATCCCCCTATCCCTCTCACCCTGTAGATACCTGGGATACTAGTAGTCATCGTAGGTGTGGGGGAAAAGTGGAGAAGCCCGCGAGAAAGGGAAGAGCACGCCATAGGTGGGTCGAGGATCACAGGGCTACCCTAGGGCTATGGGCAGAGACGGAGAATCTTGTACACACGCGAGGTGTGAGGGAGATGGGGATGGGAAGGGGGAAGGGAGGGACTAGGATGGGGTCTACCGGGATGTGGCGCTGGCACCTGAGTACTCGCCAGGTCTGGCGGTGCCGAACCCACGAGGGGGCCAAGGTTCTCCCCAAAAAGGGCGCGTTTTCCACAGTTCCTGGCGGGTTATCCACAAGGAAGGACCGCGGTAACAGCCCAAGCCCTCAGGATTCCAGAGGGTGCCGCAGAAGTCGGCTACAATAGGCGTATGCCAGAGCAGCAGGATCATTTCGGTGAGTTTGTGGGGCGTTGGTCGGAAGAGATCCGGAGGGTCTGGTCCGACCTGCCGGCGCAGACACGCGCGAGCCTGCTGGCTGCGGTGGGGGTGCTGCCCGTTGATCTGAAACAGTGGCGGGGGCTAATCAACCAGGCGATTGAGCAGATGCGGCTGGCGGTGGGCGACAAGCAGCGGGTAGCGATTGTCGGGCCGGCCAGCGTGGGCAAGTCGACCCTCTACAACCAGCTGGTTCGATCGCGGGCCGATCGTACGGCGGTGAGTGCGGTCCCGGGCACCACCCGCCAGGCGCGGCAAGCGGATGCGGGGTTGTTTGCCGTGGTTGATACGCCGGGGGCGGACGCCGAGGGAGCGGTTGGGCAGGAGGAGAAGGTAAAAGCGCTGGCGGCGGCGTTTCAGGCAGACGTCTTGGTGGCCATGTTTGATGCCAGCCACGGCATCCGTGCGGCCGAGAAGCAGCTCTTCGAGGAGCTCTTGGCGCTCGAGAGGCCGATGGTGGTTACCCTGAACAAGATGGACCTGGTTCGGGGGGAACGGACCGCGGTGGTAGCCAAGGTGGCAGGAGCGCTCGGACTTCCGGCGGACCAGATCATCCCGCTTAGCGCCAAAGAGGGCACCGGGGTGGGAAGGGTGCTCCTGGCCGTGGCCAAGAGCGAGCCCGGGATCGTCGCCGCGCTGGGCGCAGCATTGCCGGAGTACCGCTGGAAGCTGGCCAGGGTCTCGATCACGCGGGCAGCCTCGACGGCGGCGGCGATTGCCATCACCCCGTTGCCGATCATCGACTTCATACCGCTGATCGCGGTCCAGGCCGCGATGGTTCTGGGGATCGCCCGGGTCTACAACTACCGGATCACGCTGTCGCGGGCCCGGGAACTCGTGTTGACCTTCGGAATGGGCATGTTGGGCCGTAGCCTGTTCTACGAACTGAGCAAGTTTGGGGGCCCGCCGGGGTGGGTGGTGGGCGCGGCCGTGGCCGCGGGCACGACGGTTGCCATGGGCTACGCCTCAGCTGCTTGGTTCGAGCGCGGCGAACGGCTGTCTCGTGAGGCAGTCCAGCAGATCTCGCGCCGCGTGAGCCAGACCTTGATCAAGCGCCTGAAGGGTGGCGGGCGTCGCCAACCCCGAAGAATCACCCTCCGCCAGCAAGTGAACGAAGCGCTGGAGGAGCTACCAGAGGGGGAGAAGCCGCCCGGCGAGACCGAGGGCTAGACGTCGCAGTTGCCGCCGACGCCCCTTGCAGATCGGCTGCCACCGATGAAGGATCCATTCGTTTGGGCAGACAAAACTGAGGGAAGGATGCATGGCTACGGATTCTAGGCCAGCAACCGAATGGGACCGCCGCCTGGCCCGACTGATGGAGCTGGCCTGGCGCTTCGGGGTGCCGGAGGCCTTGACCCTCGCCCTGGCGGGCATCCTCTACTTCTGGAATGCATTTCGCTACACACTACCCGTGGGCTATGGAGGGCTGTTCGGCCTGATGAGCGAGAAGATCGCTGCGAAAGGATTCGTTCTTCCGGCAAGTATACCCTTCTACGGGCCCGGGGGAATCCCCTTTGCGTATCCGCCGGTTGGGCTGTATGTCGCGGCCCTTGTCGAACGCTTTGGCGGGATCCCCTATCTGGAATACGCCCGCTGGCAGCCGGCCATCATGAGCGTCGCGTTTGCGGTGATGTTCTACTGGCTTGCGCGGTTGATTCTGGGAAGCCGTGGGGCTGCGCTGGTCGCGGTGGTTGTGGTTGTCGCAGCGAGCGAGGTGACAGACAATCAAGCGACGGCCTCAGGGGTAGTGCGAAGCCTCGCCGGGTTCTGGATGGTTGCCTCCTGCATCGTGGCCATTCTGGCCTACAGGGCGAGCCGGCATCGAATGGCACTAGTCGTAGGTGCGGGGGTCCTATATGGTCTCCTGCTGGCAACCCATCTGAGCTATGCAGTTGTGGGTGGGTTGGGAATACTGGCTCTCGGGCTCGCTGGCCATGCGGGACCTTGGTGGAGAAGAGGAATCATGGGTGCCGGGATTCTGGCAATTGGCATCCTGGCGGCGGCACCTTGGTGGGCCACAGTCCTTGTCCGTCATGGGTCGATAGTGTTCACAAGGGCACTACAGACCCATGGGAACACTGGGGTGATGATCCACGCGAGAGAAGGTCTCCTCCAGATGCTGAGACTGGCAGCGAGTTGGTACTTGAACGTGGGAATCACCTGGCTACCTCTCCCGCTTCTGGGATTGACCTTGGCGGGCCTGGGGTTAGGGATTATCAGAGGAAACTGGGCATTGGTAGGTTGGTTCTTTGTGGTTCTGCTCTTCACCGGGGAACCCGACCGATACCTGGCCATGATTGGTGCACTCTTAGTTGGGGACCTCATTGGCAATTGGGTCCACTTGCCGGGCGGAGACCCGTCCGGTGGGACAATGGCCCGACGGCTGCGGGGTTGGATAGCCACCGCCCTGGTGCTCTCGGTTGTCTATTGGCAAGGCTTCAGAGTGGTACGGGCCGGCGAGCCAGTTCTGACCTCCGATGCCTTTTCGTTAGGCGAATGGTTCCAGGAGGAGACGCCCGAAGATACTCGGTTCCTCCTGGTCTCTGGGGGACACGACCTAGCGGAGTGGATGCCGTACCTGCTCAGACGAACGCCAACGACTGCTGTTTGGGGATCAGAGTGGAGGGGCAGGTCCGGCGTCGAAAGCGCACGACTTGGGAGGGTTGGCCAGTGTGCGGATTCGCAATCCCTTGATTGCGTGGAGTTATTCCTGGCGGAGGAGAGTGTAGTTGCTGACTACCTGGTTGTGCCCTCCGGCTTGCACGGGCTCATTGTCTCCCTGGAAGGCGACCCATCGTGGGAAGAGTCCTATACAAACAGCGGGTTCCTGGTCTTCGGTCGCCCCCATGATGAGTAGAAGGATCCTGTAGGGAGATGTCCGAAGGAGCGCGCGATCTGCTGGCGCGAGTGCGTGGCGCTGCCCCAGGCGCTTCGATGACCCTGATGGCGCTGACGCGGCCGTCGGCGCGTCAGACTTGCAGGAGCAACTCAGGCAAGTCGACGGTGGTCTCTAGAACGACGTCCGCCCCGGCGCGCTGGAGGTCGCGCCGCTCGCCGAACCCGCAGAGGACACCAACCGTCTGGGCGCCGGCGGCCCGTCCGGCGCGGATATCGACCGTTGTATCACCCACCATGAGCAACGCCTCTGGGCGAAGATCGAGCTGGGCCGCCACCCATAGGA
>CAZEMA010000062.1:0-14609 GCA_964513155.1 uncultured Anaerolineaceae bacterium | reverse complement strand
CCTGGGTGGGGTCGAAGCAGGGCTGGTAGTCGTCGCCGACAACAAGGGTGAAGGGGAAGGGAGAGCTGGGGTCGGCCTGGCTGACGACCGAATCAGCCCCGAGCCCCAGAGCGTGCTGCAGCCGCTGCAGGTCCTCGGGAGCTCCCAGGCCGTAGTCCACGAGGTGGGTGCTCACCTCGGGATCGGGTTCGGCCGGGCCTACGTGCGCCCGCAATCCCACGTAGTTCACTCGGGCGGCGGCAAGCCGCCCCCAATCCGGGTTGGAGGACACATTCACGACTTCAATCGTCACGAAGGCCTGGGGGACGAGAGGGTTCGGCGTTTCGAAGTCGAAGGCCTCTTCCAGAAGGAGGCGGATCGCCTCGCGGTTTGGTACCAGGACCTGGGCGCCGCTGGTGGGGACCCGCCACGGGGTGATCTGGTCGCGGCCGATGAACCGACTGCGAATCTGGGCCGGGTCCAGGCGCGGGACCAGTGGCACCAGGCCCAGCAGATCCGCCAGGGTGACGTCGGTCGAGACTGTGCTGGTCAGATCCTGGTAAAGGGCGGGAAGCCGGGGTATCAGCTGCAGGTTGAGGACCTGGCGGTAGATCGCCCGGAGCAGTTCCTGCTGTCGCCGGGCCCGATCGAGGTCTGAGGAATGAGCCCTCGCCCGGGCGTACCACAGGGCATACTCCCCGCCCATGTGAACGACGCCAGCGGGGACGGTGAACATCCGCCAATGAGCGGGGTCGTCTGGTGACAGGTTGGGGCTCCGGAGGCGCCAGTCCGAGTAGGCGCAAGTGACATCGACATCGACGCCGCCGAGAGTGTCGATCAGGTCACTGAAGCCACCCATCTCGATCCGGGCAAAGCGATCGATGCGCACGCCCAAGTTATAGAGGATCGTATCCTTGAGCAGTCCCAACCCGCCGCCCGGGTAGCCGAGGGATTCGCCATAGGAGTAGGCCGCGTTGACGCGCTGCATGGTGTAGCCCGGAAGGTAGACGTAGAGGTCGCGCGGGATGGAGACCAGCGCCGCACCCCCGGCTGCAGGACTGACGGACAGGATGATGACGACATCCGTTCGAAAGGCCTCACTTGACCGCCGATCAGAGCCGATTAGAAGAAAGTTGATGACGTCCGGCGGGAAGGGATAGGGCTCAGCGGCCTCGGGGATCGGCGTGGAGGGGGGCGCGGCGGTGATGTAGGTAAAGGGGTCGGGCCAGTCCCTCGGGGGGGTGGTGGCCGACGGCGAGGCAGGCGCCGTCGGCGCGATCGAAGGATGGGTTGGGGTCAGGCTGGCCTCGAGGGCGGGGGCTGTGGAGGGAGCCAGGCCTGGCGTCTGGTTTCGGCTCGTCGGCAGGCAGGCTGCCAGGGCCAACACCAGCAGCCCCCACGCGAGGCGACGACGGTTCATGGCCCAAAGGCTTCTTGAATCATTGCCTGGATGACTTCACGGTTGGGGAGGAGGACCGCAGCCCCACTGCGCGGCACGCGCCAGCTGGTGACCATGCTCGAGTCGATCCGGAACTGGCGGATAGCGGATGGGTTGCCCGATACGGACGTGGCGAGTGGGATGAGCGGCAGGAGATTCCCCACGGTGAGATCGGTCTCGACCATGGTGCTGAATTGCGCAAACAGGTCTGGGATCCGCGTCAAGCCTTCGAGGCTGACGACCTTAGCAAAGATCGCCCGCACGACTTCCTGCTGGCGGCGCAGGCGGTCGAGGTCGCCAGTGGTGTGGCGCATGCGCACATAGCCCAGGGCGGTCCAGCCATCCATGTGCCGAACCGTCCCCGGGCGGAACTCGTAGATCTGCCCGCCGTACTCGTCGCTGAGATACCCCGTGATCTCCACGTCGATTCCGCCCAGGGTATCGATGGCATGCTGGAATCCGTAGAAGTTGATGCGCACCCAGTGGTCGATGCGGATTCCGAAGTTGTACAGCATGGTCTGGGCGACCATGTCCGGGCCGCCGTAGGCGTCAGCGACATTGACTCGGTCGACGCGCCAACCAGGGATGTAGACGTACAGGTCGCGGGGGATCGACAAGAGGGTCACCGTGCCGGCATTGGGATCCATCGAGGCGATCATGAGGGTGTCGGTGCGGTGACCGTATTCGTTCGGTCGCGCGTCGGAACCGAGTAGCACGACGTTCACCACACCGTCCGGGAAGGCAATGGCAGGCACCGGCCGTGGGATCTCGGTGGCGGACACGACTGTGGGGGCGGCGAAGCCCTCCCATGGGTCAATGGGAGTGGCCGTCGCGGTGGGGGTCGCGGTGTCTGTGGGCGTTGGCGTGATCGTGGCCGTCGCCGTCGCAGGCAAAGGCAGAAGTGCAGTCGCGGTACCGCTCACAAGCGGATTGGGGACGGCCGTTTCCAAGGGTTCGCCATTGCTGTTGCCGAGCAAAGGAAGGTTACATGCCGCCAGCCCGATCGACAAAGTCAGAATAGGGATTATGCGAAGCTGTCTGGTCATCTCACCACTTTCCATGCCTACTTGAGGGTGCATTATATCAGGACGTTGTGACCGCCTGGGAAGTTCCGGGTCCGTGGGGCTTTTTCCAGCGCCCGCGCAGAAGGTCTCTGCTGCAGAATACGCCGGGAAGGCGCGTTGGAGCTGGAGGCCGATCCGCTTCGGGGACCCCAGAAGGCGGCGGGTGAGAACCGGACCGGGACAGGGAAGAGCACGAGCCGGGCTGGTTGGGCGCATAGGGGCGGATGGATCAGAAACCCGGTGCGCCAGCCCTTGGGGAAAGGCTAGGTTCGGACGGATCAGGCGGCTTGGGCCGGGGCTCCGAGAGAAGGCTGCCGCTGGGCGGCAGGTAGCAGGACGACGATCGTACTGCCGGCCCCCGGCTGGCCTTCTGCCCAGACGCGTCCGCCGAGCGCCTCGGCCAGCGTCCGGACGACCGCCAGGCCAATGCCTGTGTTGCCCAGGCCAAAGATCGGCCGGCCAAGTTGGTCCGGCCGCTGGAAGACTTGCCCCAGGTCCTCCGGCCGGATCCCCGGGCCGGCGTCGGTGCAGGCCACGGAGACAAACCCGGTCTTGCCTCCTTCCGTGCGCACCTGTTCCTGGGTGGAGACGATGATCTCGCTCCCCTCGGGGGAAGCCCCGGCCGCATTGTAGATCAGGTGGACGAGGATGAGCGTTACGGCGTCTTGGTCCCCCAGCACGGCTGGAAGGTCATCGGGGATATCGAGCCGAACTGTGTGTTTGCCGGCCTGGAGAGAAGCCTGCGTCTGGACCAGCGCGTGCTCGGCGCAATGAGCCACATTGACCGGAGCCCGGGCGAGCTCGGCCGTTTTGGTTTCGATGGCGGCAATCTGGCTCAGGTCGGCCAACAGGATGCCGATGTGTTTGACCCCGTTGCGCACGCTCTCTAGGAGCCTGCGCTGGGTCGGGGCCAGAGGGCCGACCGAGTCCCCGAGCATCAAGTCGGCACAGTCGGAGACGGACGAGAGCGGCAGTCTCAACTCCTGGATGAGGGAGCCTATGGCACCGACGTCGAGCACCGGCACAGCGTTGGCCGGGGTGGCCGCACCCTCCTCCATAACCCTCAAGCGGGCGCGGACCGCGGCGAGCTCCTGCAAGACTGCCTGGAGCCGGTTGGTCAGAAGCTCGGCTTCCTCGGCCGTGCCGGAGAATGGCGTAACCTGGGCGGCCTTCAGCCGTTCAATCTCGGCTTCGAGGATCCGAATCGTCTCCTGCGCCTCTTGCTGCGTCGCCAGCAGGCCGGCGACATCCGTCGGGAGGACGGCCGGGTCGCCCCCCGCCAGCGCTATCGCCCGGGTGAGCCGCTCGTTCTCTTGCGTCAGGGATTCAATGTGGCTGTAGGCATGGGCCAATGCCGAAAGCGTGCCCTCGGCATCGGCGGTCGCGGCGCCGAAGTGCTGTAGCTGGTCGAGCCGGATCGCCACGTGCAGGGCGATTCTCTCCAGCGCGGCCCTTTCCTCGTCCGACCACCCCTCGCGTGAGCTAGGAGAGAGAGCCAGGATCCCGCCGTAGAGCTCGTCCTGGAAGGTAATCGGGGCGAGCAGGGCAGGTCCAAGGTGCTCCGTCCCCAGAGTCTTCTGCAGTGTCAACGTGTCGGGGGAATGGCCGCCGCCGGGCAGTGTGAGAACCCGTCGCCGGGAGAGGGCAGCGCTGATCTCGGGCATCCTCTTGACGTCGACCGAGACTCCTGGGACGTCTTGGTCGTGGAGCAGATCGTATCCGGTGGCGATCACCAACTCGCCGGAGGGATCGGGAGGCGTCAGCATCAGGCAGTATTCGAGGTGCAGGGCGCGGGCGATGGTTCTGGTCGCACGTGCTGCCAGATCGCTCCGGTCTACGGCGCTGCCCAGACCGAAAACGTCGCCCAGGAGTTCCGACGAGACGCCGATCCCTGCCTTCGCCGAGGCCGCGACCTCTCCACGGCGGACCTCGACCTTGATCCTTTCCATGGCCAGGCCCCGCGCTGCACCCAGCGCGAACAGGGAATAGGCGATGACCTCGACCAGGGGGAACACACTGGCTAGCGAGGCGATGCTCCCTTGCCAGACACGAATGGCGGCAAGAGCGCCATGGGCGGCTGCCAGGAGAACGAACCCCGTCAGGTAAAATGCCCACTGGCCGGGCCTCCGGACGAGAAGCGCAAAGCCGATGACCAGGCAGGCCAGTAGCGTTGCCGCGCTCCACAGGAGGTCGATCGTGTTCGGGGTCCCTTGGGTGGCCAGGGCAGCGAGGAGGAGCGTGCTGACGAGGCCGACGAGACAGAGAAGCAGCGCAGCGACGAGACCCAGATCCACGGGCCCGCTGCGACGCGGAAAGAGGGCTGCCCACCCGATGAACAGGACGCCTGCCAGCCCGGCAAAAGGAGAGAGCGAGGCGAGGAGGGCTCCCGCCTCACGGCCCTGTCGCCAACCGAGGATTGCCACCACAAGGATGAGGAACCGGAGGAAGAGAAGGCTTGAGGCCGCCAGGCTCCAGCGGCGGGCCATCTGGCTCTTGGCAAGCGTGCGGTAGCTCAGGCTGAGGATCAGGATCAGGGCCAGGGAAAGGCCAATACCTAGATGGTAGGGATACGAGAGTTCGAGCGTGACGGTTTGGGTCATCTTGTTCCCCGCCGTTCATGGCCGGTCGCTGGGTGCAACCAGGACGATCGGCCCGCCGAGAGCCCTAGCCCATCCGTGCCGAGGCGGTGTGTCCTTGCCGCGCCTGTGGCATTCCGATGGTAAGGATACACCAACGCCGCTCCAATTGCACAAGAACAGTGCCCCAAGCGCCGCCGCTCTACCTTCCCCTAAGCCTCGTAGGATTGCCCCCTGCGGTTGGGCAGCCTGGTGCCTTCGTCGGCGGCACCGTCGCCGCCGGGATGGCCTACAGGCGCCATGCCCCGGACGCTTGCGCAGCGCACGCGCCTGGTGTGCCTCAGGATCTGGCCAAATGCAGTCACGCGGCGCACGGGACGAGGCCCGATTCGCTACGCCTTCTCCCGGCTGATCCAGCGGAAGGCAAGCGCGCCGTAGGCCAGCGGGAGCCACAGCGTGATGCCACGGTAGGCGAGGGCGATGACTGCGGCCGCGGCCAGTGGAACTCCGAGCGAGGTGAGAGTGAGGGTCAGGATTCCTTCGACGAAGCCGATGCCAGAGGGGGTCGGGGAGAGGATGAGCGAGAGATAGGCGATGCTGAAACCGGCAATCAGGGTGCCGACGGAGAAGGGTTGTTGGAAGGCCATGAATACCAGGAACAGGATGGACACCTGGAAGGCCTTGCTGCTGAGCGCCAACCCCAACGGCAGCAGGAGACTTGACCGCTTCGTGCGGGCCTCCCGCAGGCCCTCGGCAGCGTCGTGGGCGAACTCGCGGGCCCGGTCTTCGCTCAAGTAGTCGCGGTGGATGAAGGGCTGCAGGCCACGGTTGACCAGCCTCGACATTGAGGCCAGCGCCTGGCCCAACCGTTCCGCCGAGCGCATGCCGATGTAGACCAGCGTACCCAGGCCGAAGGCCATGGCGGCGAGGAGCAGGCTGGCCACGATCTCCGCCACCGAGAGTTGATTGCGGCGGAAAAGGACGATCAGGCCGAGGGTGAGGACGATCAGGAAGGCCAGGTAGTCGAAGAGCACGAGAACAGCGGCCGCCGTCGAGACGCGACCCACGGGACGGTTCCGGCGCCGTGCGTCGGCGATGAAGATGGCGGCGCCGGCCATTCCGGCCGACGGGGCAATGACGTTGATGAAGTTGGCAGCCGCAGCCAGAGCGATCAGCCGCTCGATCTTCTCTTCGACGCCCAGGGCCCGGTAGATCGCCCGGACCGATGCCCCCAGGTTCACGCCCCAGACGAACTGGATGGCGACGGCCCCCGCCAGCCACCGCCAATCGCCCCTTTGCAGGGTATCAAACACCTGCTGGGCCTCGGCAAACCTCGAGATCAGGAAGTAGACCGCCAGGAGCAGGACGACGGCGACAAGGAACTTGCGCATGGGCGGGTTACGTGGCCTTCAGACCCTCGGTTGCCTGATGAGCGCAACGGCGCGGTCGCGTGGGCTGCCGGGACGCGCGGGACTCGCCAGACCGTTTCTCCGACCTCAGGCCGCAACCCAACGCCGACGGTCAGAGGAATCAAGCGGGCCGCGCCAACGCACCAGCCTCGAACGGAGGAATGACACGGCCCTACCTGACTACTTCTCTTTCTCGACTTCGATGACTTCGCGCCCGGCGTAGTGCCCACAGCTGGGGCATACGCGATGGGGCAGCTTCTTCTCTCCACAGTTCGGGCATGCGACCAGGGATTGCGGCGTAAGCGCATCATGCGACCGTCGGCGATCGCGTTTTCCCTTGGAGTGCTTTCTCTTTGGAAGCGGTGGCATCTGACTACTCCTTGCGTCTCAGAACAGTGCCTGCCCACCGGGCAGGCGTGGGCCATTATAGCAGGCTGGAGGCGAGGTGGTCAAGGCAAGCCGGAGCTCGCAGGGAAGGCGGGAAACCGCCGGAGGAAGGTCGGCTGGCCGTTTTGGGCTCGATCCCACGAGGAACAGGCGATTAGAGAGAGCTCGGCTGGAGTGGGGTTCTCCGGGACGGTGCGCATAGCCACGAAAGGGATCGCACGAACGGTGCCACCGTGGTTCCTTAGTCCGCTTGACCTCGGGGCACGGAGCCTTTGCCTGAATCGGGCCTGCGGGCCAACCCTCGCTGAGGATCCCGATTCGGTTGTCCGGCCCGATGGGCGCCGGTATAATCAGCGCATGGCTAAGGACGAGATCTCACACCTGGACTTGCAGGGGCGGGCCCGGATGGTCGACGTGAGCGCCAAGCCGGTGAGCGTGCGCTGGGCGGTCGCCAGAGGCTCGGTCCGAATGCGGCCGGAGACGCTCGCGGCAGCCCAGCAGGGTGACTTGAAGAAGGGCGACCTGCGGGCTGCGGCCGAGCTGGCCGGCGTGATGGCAGCCAAGCGGACGTCGGAGCTGATCCCCCTCTGTCACCCTATGGGGCTTGATCAGGTGGAGGTCCGTCTCGAGTTTGCCGAGAGCGTGCCCGGCGTCACCATCGAGGCCATCGTGCGGGCCACGGGACGAACCGGCGTCGAGATGGAAGCTCTGACCGCGGTCGCTGTGGCGGCGCTGACGGTGTATGACATGATCAAGGCCATCGACCGAGGCGCCCGTATCACCGACATCCGGCTGGCTGAGAAACACGGCGGCCAGAGCGGCGATGTGATCCTGGAGAGATGAGGCTGTGCAGCTAACCGTGAGCTACTTCGCCACCCTGCGCCTCAAGGTGGGCGTCAAACAGGAGACCCTGACGCTGCCCGAGGCAGCGACCGTTGCGGACCTCAAGGCGGCGATCCTTCTCGCCCACCCGGAACTGGCCGACTCCATGACGACGGTTATCTGCGCCGTCAATCGGGAGTTCGCCGCCGCCGAGGATACGCTGAAAGAGGGCGACGAGGCAGCATTCTTCCCTCCCGTCAGCGGCGGGGGGGAGGAACCGCCGACCGTACTCCGCCTGACACAGGACCCGCTGGACCTGAACCAGGCGTTGGGCTGGATCGTCCGCCCGACGACGGGAGCCGCGTGCGTCTTCGCCGGGCTGGTGCGGGCACGGACCGAGCGGGGCGAACCTCACACGACAGAGGCGCTTGAGTACGAAGCATACTCGCCCATGGCCGAAGCCAAGCTGCACCAGGTGGTGGAAGAGCTACGCCGCCGCTGGCCATCGGTTGAGGGCGTGGCCATTGTCCAACGGATCGGGCGGATGGAGGCGGGCACGCCAACGGTCCTGGTTGCCTGCTCCGCGGCCCACCGAGACAGCGGCGTGTTCGAAGCCGCCCGATACGGAATCGATCGCTTGAAGGAAATCGTCCCTATCTGGAAGAAGGATATCGGTCCCGAAGGCGAGGCCTGGGTCGAGGGAAACTACCACCCCGGGCCGGGCGATCGATCCACATGAGTCGGGACCCACGACCCGAGCTGCCCTCCAACTGGCGCTGGCCGTTTCTCTGCACCGGCTGCGGGCAGCCATACCCTACTCAAGGCTTCCCCTACAAGTGCCCGACCTGCGGCGGCTTGTTCGACTTCGCTGAGCCGCTCCCCTTTGCGCCCGGCCCTCGGGCTCAGGTTGCGCGACGCGGTCTGGCCCGCTTCCGGAACAGCCTGCCGATCCCTCCCGAGGCGCCCCTGATTAGCCTGGGGGAGGGAGGAACGCCGTTGCTGGAAGGCAAGGTCGGCGATCTACCGGTCCACTTCAAGTGCGAGCAACAGAACCCAACCGGCTCGTTCAAGGACCGCGGGGCAGCGGTGCTGGTCAGCTGCCTGGCGGCGGGGGGTGTGCGCCACGTTGTCGAGGATTCGTCGGGGAACGCGGGCTCGGCGCTGGCGGCCTATACCGCCCGGGCCGGCATTCGGGCGGAGATTTACGCGCCGGCTACAGCCTCCGGCCCCAAGCTGGCTCAAATGCGGGCCTGCGGCGCGGAGGTTGTGACCGTTGCAGGGCCGCGGTCGGCCGCCACGGAGGCCGTCCGTCAGCGGGCGGAGGCGGGAGTCGTGTATGCCAGCCATGCCTGTCAGCCGCATGAACTGGCCGGCGTGGCGACACTGGCCTTCGAGATTGTCGAGCAGCTTGGCGACGCTCCTGGCTCGGTCGTCAGCCCAGCTGGGCAAGGTTCGTTGCTCCTGGGCATGCATCGGGGGTTCGAAGCGCTGAGGCGGGCCGGGATCATCGAAAGGACGCCCCGGCTGGTCGGAGTCCAGGCGCTCGCCTGCGCGCCCATGTGGGCGACCCATCGCGGTGGAGCAGCCGGGCTGCGGCTGGTCAGGGAGGCGGAGACGCTGGCGGAGGGAATCCGCATCCTGAGGCCGGTGCGCGGGGAGGCGGTGATGGCCGCGGTCGATGCCTCCGGAGGTCTATGGTGCGCGGTGGATGAGGACGAGATCCGGGAGGGCGCGGAGGCCCTGGCCCGGCAGGGATTGTACGTAGAGCCGACCTCGGCGGTCGTGTGGCCGGCGCTGCTCAGCGTTGGCGGGGATCTGCCTCAGCCAATTGTGGCGATCCTGACGGGGTCGGGGTTCAAGGCGGGAATCGGCTCCGCTGGGTCCAGGTAAGAAAGCAGGGCAGGTTGGACATCGAAGCCCAAGACGGAGGCGATTGCCATTGGGGGCCTGCCTAGCCCTGAGAGTGTGATGAAAGCGCCCTGCTCGTAGAGTAGCCAGGCTGGGGCGCTGGCGGCACGGACCTGACCACCCGTTCCCATATGCCCCGACCCCGAGCGGCTCCTGGCCTTGCTCGCCGTATGCGTGTAGAATCGGGAATCGGCCGAAACATCATCAAGTGAACTGGAGGGACGCGGCGAACTCAGGCGCTCTGGGTTGACAGCGTCCCCCGAGTTCCGCGGAGAGACCATGATCAACGCGGACGAGTTTGCCCGGCAGGCAGGGCTCGTCTTTGCCGACGAGAGGCTGCTGCGGCGGGCGCTTACCCATCGCTCGTATCTGAACGAACACTCGGAGGCGCTCGAAGACAACGAGCGGCTCGAGTTCTTGGGAGACGCCGTCCTTGACTTCATGAGCGGCGCCTGGCTCTACAAGCGTTTCCCTGAGAAGAACGAGGGCGAGCTGACCCGGCTGCGGTCGGCGCTGGTGTGGACGCCACAGTTGGCGGCGTTCGCCGGCGAGGTCGAAGTAGGAGAGGCACTGCTGCTTGGTAAGGGGGAGGAAGCTTCAGGCGGCCGCAAGCGGCCGGTGCTTCTGTGTGGCGCGTTTGAGGCGCTGATAGGGGCCATGTACCTCGACCGCGGGCTCAAGGCGGTCGAGGAGTTCATGGAGCCGAGATTCGAATCCGCCATTGCCACGATCCTGGGGGACGAGTCACTCTTGGATGCCCGCAGCCTGCTGCAGATCTGGGCGCAGGCCGAGTTGGGCGAGACACCCCGGTATCGGACCGTGGAAGCCCGCGGGCCAGACCATGACCGGGAGTTCGTGGTCGAAGTGACCGTGGGCGGCGAGTTGCGCGGCCGAGGCGCTGGCAGGAGCAAGCAAGCTGCCGCCCAGCGCGCCGCCAGCGATGCTCTGGTGAGAGTGAATCAGCATACGTAGGTATCCTGCTTGGCCTGGGAGTGCTGTGGATCGTTCATCGGATAGTCCTGCTCCTCTGAAGGCCCTCGAGCTGCAAGGCTACAAGACGTTTGCCAGCAACACGGTCTTCGAGTTTGGCCGGACGATCACCGCCATCGTGGGCCCGAACGGCTCCGGCAAGTCCAACATCGCCGACGCTGTCCGCTGGGTGCTCGGCGAGCAGTCGTATTCCCTGCTGCGCGGCAAGAAGACCGAGGACATGATCTTCGCCGGCTCCGAGAGCCGGCCCCGGGCGAGCATGGCTTCGGCCACGATCACCTTCGACAACAGCCAGGGCTGGCTGCCGATCGACTTCGCCGAGGTGTCCATCAGCCGGCGGGCGTATCGGGACGGGCAGAACGAGTACCTGCTCAACGGGCAGAAGGTGCGACTGCGCGAGGTCTCTGAGTTGCTGGCCCAGGTCGGCTTGGCGCAGCGGACCTACACGATCATCGGGCAAGGTCTGGTGGACGCGGCCCTCTCCCTCAAAGCCGAAGAGCGCCGACGCCTGTTTGAGGAGGCGGCCGGCATTGGCCTGTACCGCAGCCGGCGCGAGGAAGCGCTGAAGCGCATGGAGTCGACACAGCGCAACCTCGAGCGCGTGCAGGACATCCTGGCCGAGCTCAGACCGCGCTTGCGGAGCCTGGAGCGCCAGGCGCAGCGGGCGCGCGAGTACGAGCAGGTCAAGACCGACCTCGAGGCCGGCCTGCGAGTCTGGTATGGCTACCACTGGCACCACATGGGCAGGGTCGTGGCTGGGTCCAGGGACGAGGCGGTCCGCTGCACGGAGATCAGAGACGGCCTGCGCGCCCGCTTGACCGCCACCGAGGGCAACCTCGCGGAAACACGCACTCGCATCGACATTCTAAGGTCGAGCCTGCATCAACTCTCCCAACAAGTCACCGGCCTGTATGCGCAGAGGGAATCCCTGGGGACGCGCTTGGCGGTCTCCCAGGAGAGGCTGCGCTGGCTGGGCGAGCAGGACGCTCAGGCGCAACAAGAGATCGGGGCGCTGGAGGAATCGCGATCGTCGTTGCAGGCGAGGTTGGAGACGGCGCGCGGCGAAACAGCAGTCCGGCTACAGACGTTGAGTGAGGCGGACGAAGCCGTGAGAATGGCGGGTACGGTGGAGGGCGGACCCGAGCCGATGGCCCGCCTGGGAGCAGCCGAGAAGGCCCTCGAAGCGCTCGCCGCCCGCCAGGCGTCATGGTCCGCGCGCAGGGGGCAACTCGAGGAGCGAGGCCGGGAGCTGGCCAGACGGCGGTCCGAGGTCCAGGGGGCGCTGGACACAGCCGGAACCAGCGCCGTCGAGGCGATGGCGCAAGCGGAGTCCTCCCGGCGCTCAGCGGCCGAGGCGCTGAGACAGAGGGAGTCCGCCGTTGCCGCGGAGGCAACGGAGAGGGGTCATCTGGAGCAGGCGGAGCGCGAGGCGACCCGCCTCGGGCAACGGCTGGGGGACTTGCGTGGGCAGGTGGCGGGTCTGGAGGCGCGCCTGGAGGTGCTCGGCAGGCAGGAGGCCGAGGCTGAGGAGGCGACGCTCAGGCTCCTCCAGGCGGCCGAGCGTGGCCAGCTTGCTGGGATCGTGGGCCGGCTCAGCCAGCAACTGCGCGTGCCCGCTGCGTATGAGACGGCAATCCTGGCCGCGTTGGGTGAGTTCGGCGACGGCCTGGCGCTTCAGACAGCGGAGGACGTTTCTGCCGCGTTGGACCACCTGGATGGTGAACAGCCCCAGGCGCAGGCGGCGCTTCTGCCCGTGACGGCGTTGCGCGGCATCCCCGAGAGACTGCGGCTGGAAGGCTGTCTGGGGAACGCGGCGGAGTTGACAGGTGCCGAGCCCCCGGTCCGGCCGGTCGTTGACCTGCTTCTGGGCCGCACGCTCATTGTCCAGGACCGGGCGGCGGCCCGGAGGTTGCTCGGAAGCCTGCCGGAGGACGCTCGCCTCGTGACGTTGTCTGGGGAGGTATTCCACCCGGCAGGGCATGTCCTTGTCGGAGGCCGTCACCGGAGGTCGATTGATCGGGCGAAGGCCCGGAGCAGGGCAGAGGGCCTTCTGGCGGCGGCTAGAACAGAATTGGCCAAGGTGGAAACCGAGGAAGCGAGGGCCCGGGCAGAGGTCGAACGACGCAAGGTGATGTCGGCGCAAGCGCGACAGGCTTCGCTTGCCCCATCCGAAGCGGAGAGGGTCGCGCAAAGGGAGCTTGCAGAGGCCGAGGCGGTAAGCCGGGCGGCGGCAGCCCAACGCCAAACGTTCGCCGCCCAGTTGCGCCAGATCGAGGATGAGGTTTCGCGCCTGGACGTGGAGCTGCAACAATCGGAGGGCGCCGAGGCATCCTTTGCCGCGGAACGCACCGGGCTGGAGAGCGAGCTGCGGATCGCCAGCGAAGCGCTCCGTGCCACCGAGGCAGGGGGCGCGGCTTTCCTCGAGGCCCAGGCGCGGGAGCGACTCGATGCCGCCAAGCAGGCATTGGAAGAGGCCCGCAGCCGGGAGGCCGAAGCGGCAGAACGGCTTGCGCAGGCTGAACGGGATCTGGCGGTGCGGGATGCCCGGCTGCAATCGGCCGCGACCGAGCAGGAAGCCCTCCGGCAAGCGGCCGCCCAGGCCGGCCAGGCCATGCAGGGGATCGAGACCAGGCTGGCCGAGATCGCCACCCAGACGCAACCCGCGGAGATTGCGGTGGAGAAGGCCGAGCACGAGCGGGCAGAGTCGGAGGCTGTTGAACGCCAACTCCGCACCGAAGTCCAAGCGGCAGAGCGTGACCACTCCCAGGCGCAGATCGAGCTGGCGCGCCGCCAGGAAGAGATGAACAGCCTCAAGCGTCGGATCGAGGACGACTTCGGCCTGGTGTCTTTTGACTTCGACGAAGAGACGACCGGACAGACGCCTCTGCCACTGGAAGGCCTGGTGGAGAGACTGCCGGTGGTCGAGGCCCTGCCGCTAGAAGTGGAGAGTCAGGTGGAGCGGCTTCGCGCCCAGCTGCGCCGCATGGGCGCAGTCAACCCCGAGGCCCAGCGGGAGTACGTCGAGGTCCGGGAGCGCGTCGAGTTCCTGACGGCCCAGGTGGACGATCTGCGCAAGGCCGAGTCACAGCTGCAGGAAGTGATCGCCGAGTTGGACCTTTTGATGGAGCGCGAGTTCCGCAAGACGTTTGACGCAGTTGCCGTTGCCTTCCGCGAGACCTTCACCCAGTTGTTCGGCGGCGGCGTCGCCCGGCTGCGCCTGACTGACCCCGAGGATCTGACGACGACTGGGATCGACATCGAGGCCCGTCTGCCCGGGCGCCGGGAGCAGGGTCTGGCGATGCTCTCCGGCGGTGAGCGCAGTCTGACAGCCTGCGCCCTGGTATTCGCCCTGTTGAAGGTTTCCCCAACGCCGATCTGCCTGCTGGACGAAGTAGACGCTATGCTGGACGAGGCCAATGTCGCCCGCTTCCGCGAGTTGCTGCGCTCGCTGAGTAGCCGCACCCAGTTCATCATCATCACGCACAACCGCGAGACGATCCAGGCAGCCGAGGTCGTCTATGGTGTCACCATGGGGAGGGACTCGGCGAGCACGGTGATCAGCCTCAAGCTGGACGAAGCCGCCAAGCAGTTCTCTGGCTAGCCCAGGTTCACGGCGTACTCGGTTCGGCATCCGCGGCTGTCCCTCTCCCCCCAAGGCCTATCGGGCATCAGCCGGACTTCGAACCCTCACCCCATCCCCCTTCGCGGTGCACTCCGCGCGGAGCGGAGGAGCACCCTGCAAGGGAACGCCTGCCAATCGGAAGAGGAACCGCAGGGGGGAGGACAGGCAGAGGGGCCGCCTCGCCCTGTGGAGTGCGAGGGCCGATCTTCGTGTGCGGGCCGCCGTCATCGGTGGCCCGTGGATGGCCCGAAAGCAGAGAGCCCCGCCGCGGACGGCGGGGGAGCAAGGGGCTGGTGTCGTCCGAGGGGACTGAAGGCCCGTGACTCCTCTGCCTGTCTCATATGTCCTGAACCCATACAGGCACTTGCGCGGGCAGAACATTTGTGCTATTCTGGAGACATGGATGCGCTGGAG